>CAZLDE010000033.1:6802-11636 GCA_964558215.1 uncultured Thermoplasmatales archaeon | reverse complement strand
CCATAGGATACCCTCCAGTCTGAGAAATGGTATAAAAAAAAATAAAAAAGGAGGAGGGGTCAAGAGGTTTTGATCCTAATGTCGTATACCTCTTTTGTGCCTTAGGATGGATTGAGCCTATCCAAGGAACACAAATAACGGCAGGAAGACCAACGTCACCACTGACATGAGTTTGATTAAGATATTCAATGAAGGGCCGGAGGTATCCTTACAGGGATCTCCAACGGTGTCCCCAATCACGGTCGCTTTATGGGCTGGGGATCCTTTTCCACCAAGATTACCTGCTTCGACGTACTTCTTCGCATTATCCCAGGCGCCCCCAGCATTTGCAAGGAAGATGGCAAGCAGAAAACCAGTTGCGATAGACCCAAGAAGAAGCCCACCAAGACCCGCAAGACCAGCGCCCTTAGGTCCTATGATCCCAAACACGATCCCAATGATCAGTGGTGAGATAACCGCAAGTAACCCGGGGATGATCATCTCCCGTAACGCTCGTTTCGTGCTAATCGAGACACATCTCTTATAATCAGGTTTGCTGTTCGGATCCGTGAGTAATTTGAATTCCTTGAACTGATATCTGACCTCTTCGACCATGCTGTAGGCTGCTTTTCCGACCGCACCCATGGTCAAGGCAATGAACACAAACGGAAGCATTGCCCCCAGGAACAACCCTGCGACAAGATACGGGCTGGTGTTACTGCCCAGAGATAGAAAACCAAGGATCTCCGTTGGTGTGTAATGAATAGTCAATGAGACGATGAATGTTGAAATCAACGCAAGCGCGGTAATCGCAGCAGAACCTATCGCAAATCCTTTTCCCATGGCAGCGGTGGTGTTTCCTACCGCATCTAAGGCCTCCGCCCGTTCCCGGACGTCCTTGCCCATGCCACTCATTTCCGCGATTCCTGCAGCGTTGTCTGCCACAGGACCATAGCAATCGGTCGCAAGAGAGATACCTAGCACACTGAGCATACCAACCGCAGCAATTGCCACCCCATAGAATTCCGCGAAATAATAGGAAAGGATCATTGCGACAACAACAGAAATCACAGGGATAACCGTGCTCATCATCCCGGTAACCATCCCTTTAATAATGACCGTAGCAGGACCCGTTTTTGCTGCCTCAGCGATCCCTTTGACTGGTTTTTGTTTCTCAGAGGCAAAATACTCGGTGTTTAAACCAATAATAATACCTGCTATTAATCCTGCGAGTATCGCTAGGTACGGCCCCATGTTTCCATCAAGGAGATACCAGGTCGCCACACCAGCGAAAATCGCGACAAGAATAGTGCTTGCGAATAGACCATTGCGCATCGCTGAATACACGTTTGATTTTTTTCCGGTCCGAACAAAGAACATGCCAATAATCGAGGAGAAGATTCCAATCGCAGAGATCAACAACGGTAGAATGAGTGCGTTCGTCCCATAGGTTTGAAGCGCAAACCCTCCTGCAACCGCTGCAAGAGCCATCGGAGCAATAATCGACTCGACATAGGATTCATACAGATCAGCACCCATGCCTGCGACATCACCAACATTATCCCCAACCAGATCAGCGACCACTGCTGGGTTACGGGGGTCATCCTCTGGGATGTTTTCTTCTACTTTTCCGACAAGATCTGCGCCCACATCAGCTGATTTGGTATATATACCGCCACCGACACGGGCAAATAAGGCAACTGATGATGCGCCAAAACCAAACCCAAAAAGAATATTGGTCGTCAGGCTGGCTGAGAGGCCAAAGACCTCAGAGAACAGCAGAAACATCCCAAAAACACCAAGAATGCCAAGTCCGACAACACAGATCCCCATCACCGCCCCACTTGAGAATGCGATCGATAATCCTTTGTTGATACTTGTTTTTGCTCCCTGCGCTGTTTTTGCGTTTGCCATTGTCGCAATACGCATACCGATATTACCAGACAGCATTGAAAGGATAGCCCCAATAATGAAAGCAACAGCAGTCCCCCAATGCATACCACTATCCTGGATAAATGAGACCGCAAAAAGGATAACGGTTACCGCACTGACAAAAACGATTAACACTTTATTTTCACTGTTCAAAAATGCTGTCGCGCCTTCGCGAATCGCATTGCTAATCTCCTGCATTTTTTCCGTTCCAGAGCTTTCTCTGCGTATCTTAAAAACAAGATACCCAGCAAAAAACAAGGCCACAAGTCCGCTTATTACTATTATTATCGAAATAGGGTCCATAAATGACCTCCTCCACTGCGGGCAATAAGATTGCTCTATTTAATCATTATGATATTTTCTGAGAGCCTCCAACGCTTCTCTATATTGATAGATATTAAATATTATGTTGCGATTCATACTTCACATGAAAAGTCATTTAATCACTGATTTTTATGAATTAGCGGTTAAACAACTTATGAACGATCATCTCTGGGACATCCCTGTCATAGAGAAAGATAACGACATCCTCAATGTTCTTAATATTCTAAGTGCAAGACATCATATCTGGGTGATCAATAATAATAAAAATAAAGAACTCGTCGGAGTCATCACAGAACATGACATGCTAACAACTCTGTCTCCCCAGAATTTTTCTCCTTATATTTTTGGGTTACCAGATGTTCGTTCAATCCAATTTGGAACAGTGAAAACCGCTGAAGATATTATGTCAAAAAAAATAATCACTTGTGAACCTGATGAAAAGATCATTGATATATTAAAAAGGATGAAAAAATTTCAACTCCGTCGACTGCCTGTTGTAAAAAACAAAAAACTCGTGGGAGAAATCACCCTGCATCGACTCATCCAGAAATATTATAAGGCAACCCAATATCATTCCCTCGACGAAGAAGGTTGACGTTTACGGCAGATGAAATCCAAATTTTCGAAATTGTCCTTTCAGTGGCCTTAGCACTCATTTTTGCACGATTATTTGGGTATCTTTTCGATAGGTTTAAACAACCTCCGGTCATTGGTGAGATATTCGCAGGTCTCCTCTTAGGCGGTTTTAGCGTAGGTATCCTTGCTGGAAAGACAGTTTCCTTGTTTTCCTTTTCATTCCAGATTCCTGAAGTCTCGTTTACCTCTGATGCCTTTACGTTTCTTGCTGAACTAGGTATTCTATTCCTCATGTTCCTCTCAGGTTTAGAAATCAACTTCTCAGAATTAAAAAAGGTCAAGAAACCATCCCTGTTTGTCGCCATTGGCGGAGTCATTGCACCGTTATTGCTTGGTATGTTAGCGGCTCATCTGTTTGGTTTCTCCTGGCATATTGGGCTAGTCATTGGATTAATCCTAGTTGCCACCTCCGTTGGTGTTCCCGTACGAGTGCTGATGGATATCCAGAAGCTTAATACTGAAGTTGGTCTGACGATATTAGGAGCAGCTGTCATCGATGACGTGATTGGGATTATTCTTTTTGTCTCAGTCCTTGGAGTAGCGACCCCCTTAGATGTCGCATTTCTTGGTTTAAAGATACTTATTTTCTTCCTGCTTTTCTTATTTATCGGATTAAAAATCGTCGATAAACTCTTCAATCTCGGAGAAAAAATACAACTCCCGAAAGCCTTGTTAAGTATTTCGCTTGCTATTTTCCTTTTATATTCATTTTTTGCCTATCAATCCGGGATTCCTGGGATCACTGGTGCCTTTGTCGCCGGTATCGTCATCGGTCATGCGATGAAATCACGCAAGGTCATAGATGATATCAAAACAATCAGCTATGGATTATTCATCCCCTTGTTCTTTGTCTGGGTTGGTGCCAACGTTGATCCAACCGTTTTTGGGGCACTTAATGTGCTTGGTTTTGCAGTCGTGATCATCCTTGTCAGTATCTTAGGAAAAGTGCTTGGATGCGGTATCGGAGGAAAACTTGCCGGGCTGACGAATAAAAAAGCTCTTCAAGCAGGTATCGGAATGATTCCTCGTCTTGAAATGGCATTAATCATCGTTGGTGCTGCGATCTCCCAAGGAATCCTTATCGGGGAGCTTGCTGATCAAATTCTTGCAACAACGGTCCTTCTCACCCTGGTGACAACATTGATCACCCCGTTTTTACTACGAGCCACGTTCAAATAAAAAGACAATGCCAACATAGAACCGCTAATTTTTTCTATACCTGCTCGACTCAATAAATCAATGTATCTGAGAAAGTCTACATCCCCCAGAATTTGTTTGTCTTACGTTTGATATCAAAGATCTTATTTAAAACGTCTTTCTCATCTTCGTTCAGAACATCCATCAGCCGAAGTTTTTTCGCATCACTCTCAGGGATATCGGTAAAGAAGATATCACCACCTTTAATCTGCCTGCCCACGGTGACTCCCTCAATCGAGATAGCGACCTCAGCGCCCTGCAACGCCTCAGTGATTGCTTTGTTATCAAGCTGTAGACCCTTGATGCTGCCAATTTTTTTCCCCTCATGGTCTATCAGTCGCATATCTACCTTTATACGACCCCCTAAAACTCGAACCCCGATGACAGCGGGATGACTGACACGGAAGACATACTCCGGTAAAAACTTAATCATCCCTGGATGGATGTAATCTTCTCTGCGTTTCTTTTCAAGTTCTTCTTTCTTCTTTGCCAACCAGGTGTCATATTTCTCAATAATGGTGTAAATCACATCCTCATCAAAGATGGCGACCTCGGTGTTGGCAAGCTCCTCTTTTGCCTCTGGGAGGATTTTTACGTTAAAAGCAAAAATTGCTCGCTCTAAGGGATTATTCAATGCAATCGTTTCCATGACATCCCGTCGGGAGATATTACCGATTTCTACTTTACGGACATGGATTCCTTTCTCCCGGGATTCCTTCACCAAAGCCTCCAGAGAACCGATGGTGTCAGCCTTTATGTACAAACC
>CAZLDE010000033.1:0-6792 GCA_964558215.1 uncultured Thermoplasmatales archaeon | reverse complement strand
CTTAATCTCCTCAAGTAATGCGTCCTTATCCTCGTTTGCGACCCGTAATGGTGCCCCCGGTACGACCTTATCCAGGTCTGGGGCAGAAATCTTGATACCACAGGCAGCATGAACCTCCTTGACGCTCTCAAAACGCTCCCGGGGGTCACGGATTTCATCCATCGGTTTGGGCTTCAGTAATGCTTTTATTTTCGTAACAAGCGGCTCATCCCGTGTCCCAAGGATAATGATATCCTCTTTCCTCAGAACACCACTATAGATAATCGCATCCACCGTGGTGCCTAACCCCACATCTTCCTTGACCTCAAGGACAGTTCCTTTCCCTGCCCCTGTCTCACTAGCAAGCTGATCTTCTAGGAACCGTTGCGCCAGCCCAACAAGAACCATCAGCAGCTCAGGGATCCCCTCCCCGGTTTTCGCAGAGACAGGGATGATCGGAATACTTTTACGGAAATCCTTAATATTAAAATACAAATCTGATTCAAACCCCTTATCATAAATCGTCCCAATGAGCTCATATAACTTCGTCTCAAAAAGAGTCTTTGTCATCGGACGCTGGTTTTGCAATCGATTTTTCGCAATATCCGTGCTTGCTTGCCAGCCGTTAATCGCATCAATCTTATTTGCTGCGATGATAAATGGTGTTTTATATTGACGAAGAATGGTGATGGACTCATGGGTCTGCGGTCGGAACCCTTCATTGATATCGACGACAAGAATCGCAAGATCAGCCAAAGAGCCTCCCCGCGTCCGCAAGGTGGTAAACGCATGATGACCAGGTGTATCAATAAAGAGAAGACCAGGCACGGAAAAGGATTTCCCACCAAGGAGTTGACCACACATCGAATAGATCGCATCAATAGGGACCTCTGTCGCTCCGATATGCTGTGTAATCGCCCCTGCCTCTCGAGCTGCAACCGTAGAGCCCCTAATGTAATCTAACAGGGATGTTTTTCCGTGATCGACATGACCAAGGACGCTGACGATTGGTTGACGGACGTGTTTAGGAGGACTTGTCATTGATACTCACCTAGGTCCACGGGCCGTAGGGAAAACATGCTTTAAAAACATATGGGTGAAACGGCAGGTTAAGAGAGAGATATCGGATAAAAAAGTATTGTCGTCTCTTATGGTAATTCCAGGGTCGCGTGACGGGACCGCATCGATTCTTCTGTTTCTTTTTTGCTTTTCATCAGCTCTGCGATGATGCCATCAAGAAAAATCCAAGCACTTGCCTCAAATAAGGTCCCTAACGGAGCGAATTGTTTGCGTTCGTTCTCTGTGCAGTCTGCACTCAGCACGATTGCGACATCAGCGAATGTCGTGATACGGGAACCCCCTTTTCCTGTGACGACAACAAGCTTTGCCCCAAGGTTTTTTGCGATTTCCGCTGTCATGACCGCTGGGATAGTCTCCCCAGAACCGGAGACCAGGCACACAAGGTCTCCTTTTTTTACCGGAGCCCCGATAGTTTCTCCTATGACGAACGTCTGAAACCCAAGATGCACCAGTCTGATAGCAAAGGCTTTAGAAACAAGTCCGGAACGACCAGCACCATAGACAAAAATACGGTTTGCCTTAAAAAAATACGATATGATTTTTTCAACTTCCTCTGAGGTCACCTTTCTGAGGATGTCATTTGTTTTTTTTTGGATATACGCAAGAGAATCATGAAAGGTAACTGAAGTTTCCTTCATTTCTTCAAGACCTCTGAGAGATCCTTGTAATACGCAGATTCTTTCCCTGTTCTTTTAATAATCGCTTTTTCAACCTGCAGTCGGATGTACACCGCATCATGTTCAAGCAAAGGCGATTCTGAGATAAGGGTGACGTTCAGATTCCGATCCAGGATAACATCGATGAGCGGGGCTAGTGGCATATCACCTTTCTTGATGGGGATATGGTACAGCTCATTACCGTTCTCATAGAGGACCCCGGTGACATGGATAAGGTAATGACGTAGCCGCAATGGCTTTAGTTTATCAAAGATGTCTTCGAAATCCTTTCGTTCTTTAATAGAACCGTTTCCCCTAGCATGGATATGACCAAGGTCTACAACAGGGGTGATTTCTTTGACATGCGTGCAGACCTCGATAATTTCATCAAGGCTGCCAAAGACTTTTTGTTTCCCCATCGTTTCCATAGCAAGTTTTACCTTGAGTTTTTCCTTTTTAAACATACTGATGACTTTTTTGGAGTTTTTCATAATGACTTTCAAAGCTTTCTTCGGATCGTAATCCCCATAGAAACCAGGGTGGATGATGAGTGTTTTAGATCCAATGCTGTTTGCCATCTGAGCTGATTTGATGATTTTTTCATAACTCATGGTGATTTCTTCACGATCGCCAGCTAAATTAAGGTAATACGGGGCATGGACATGGATTTCAATATCGTTTTTTTGTGCGTAGTCTTTAATGAACAGCGCTTCCTCTTCTGATAAAACGTATAATCCTCGAACGAATTGGATTTCAATTGCGTTGAGATCAAGGCTTTTATGGGTATAGACAATACCATCCTTGTTCGTACGACCTTTACAGGATAAAGGAATACCGGCTTGCCCGATTCGTATCATTTCTTCTTCCTCCTATTTTCTTTTTATGGACGAAGGGTGTTGTTCCATCAGAAAAAAATATATTATGCGAGTTCCTCCAAACGACTCATGATATTCCAGATAAGGGTGCGTCCATGGAGTGGAATATTCGGGTCGTTTGCAAGTTCGTCAAGAATCGAGGTTGCGGAGGCAACACGGAGGTCAATGGGATCATTTGGTTTTAACAAAATCTGTTTTACTTCTTCTGCCCCTCGTCTAATATTTCTTGGAATAGAGTTATCCTCACTAATCATATTTAAACCATCACAAATCTGATCCATTTTTTTAGCATCTTCGGGCATAACGGGTCACCCCTAGAACTCAGGGTAATCATGAGGTGAGATAAAAATATTTGTGTGCTTTCCCAAAGAAGTGCTAACTAAATACCCGTGTCACAATTATTTGATATGCACTCGGGGATATGAGGCCTCCGATAGTCTGAAAAATGCACTCTTTTTCTGCTTTACGGAGAACGCTTTTCTATCTCGGGGTCTGGGAATTCTGCCGAAGCTATTTTACAAAACAACATCTTCCTACATACAAATAGACGTCATTCAGACAATTTCAGATGGTTTCTGTATCTTCCAACATTTTTAGATTGGCATGAGGAAAAAAGTCCAGGGCATCCCAGTTCCAAACAAAAATGTTTGATAAAGTTGCCCAGAAAGCAACCCACATCCATGCCTTTAAGTGCATCCACTGTCCTCTAAGCCATAACAAAGGATGGATGATATACTGGTTGTTACGAATCCAAATAGTTGAGTGGTCTTCTAGCCAATAACTTCGACTCAATCTTAACCAATATATTAATACGACAAAAGCTAAAAGTTTGAGATAACGCTAGGTTTCATTATCATTTAAGTTACGGAAATCTTGGTATTGTTCTCTGGTGAGTTTCACAGTGGTATTCCCAAATCCTTTGAAACCAGAAGCCTGAGTGGTGACTTCCACCAGGTCATCATCAGTGGATGCTTTCACTGTGTTGAAGTTGATTGCTGGTGCTATGGTCACACCAACGAACAAGAGAATGATTCCAATCGCTAAACATTTTCTTTTCATTCTTTTACCTCTTTTAATCTGTTAATTATGGAACTACTTCTTGGTACCAAAAACAGTTTAGAATAAATCCAATTATCATCATAATATCAACAGGAATTTCGCTAAAACCCATAAGTACCATTCCCACAGATATAACAAAAAGGGGAAGTAAGAGTATACATAGAGTCGGAAAACTCCATCGTGTTGTATTCTCATTATCACAATTACACTCTGAGTCCTTTAATAGAGTTATTTCTGAATTGAGTGTTGTATCATTATCAATAACAGCAGATATCTCCTTTTGTATTTCCTGATTGTTGAATTGATATTGCTGAACCACTGATTGTATCCTTGATTTACTAATGAACTTTGAGAGTATCATTCCAAGGAAATACATCTGTCTGATTTGAGTCTTGGTTATAACAGAAATCTCTGATGATGGGAATATCCCTCTACTCATCTGGGATTTCAGGATGATTCGTTGTATCTCCTTGTTATTGGCAATATCAACGATGGTCTGGAACAACAACTCCCTCTGGTTGATTTTTTCTTTGATGAGGTTCTGTTGTGAGGTCTGGATTGATTGATACCCCACCACATGACTCAACGAACCCAGCACAAGAAAAACCACAGCCAGGATACTGACTCCAATCAGAGGTTTCTTATCCATACTTTCCTGCCCTTATAGAAAAGAACAATCCTTCGTTATTTAAATCTTTGTTCAAGTGGAATTATATAAGAAATGCTCGTAAACAACTGATAACGATATAAAAAAATATTTGGGCTATTCTTTCAGGTACTCTGCGTTGAGTATCCGGAGGATATCTGTTGCGATGTTCCTGCCGATACCATTGATCTGGCAGAGTTCTTCTTCTGTTGCGTTTGCCAAGGATCGGATGCTTCCGAAATGCTGCAGTAAGCGTTGTGCAAGTACTGCTGACACATTCGGGAGGCCTTCGACGAGGAATTGCTGTTGTTCAGAGATGCTCCGCGCTGTTTTTTCACCTCGAATTGCGACTGCCCTGTCTCCCTCTTTTTGTTCTCGTTGTGCCATGATTGCCAGGAAATCAGCGGTTTCCTGAGGGGTATGGGTGGTGATGATAGGGATGCCGAAATCAACCATGATGGCGGTGAAGCTGCCGAAAATCGCGTTGTGACTAATGTTCCGCTTCGTCAGTAATCCGTCTCCTTCAATGAGCAACAGTGGCCGTGAGTATGTCGCCCGCAGGTTCTTTATCTGGACGAACAGTTTTCCTTCAATCAATGAATTGAGGAAATCATCAACGGTTTTTCGTTCAACCCCGATCCTAGAGGAGATGATATAATCCCCCACGTCAAGCTGCTGGGGTTCGACGATGACGTCCTTCTGGGTGAGGAACCGCATGACCGGGGAGCGGGACTCTCGATGATCAACGATGATTTTCACAGAACTTTTTTTTGAATACTCTTCAAGTTTCTTCTGGTTCTCTTGGCCCAGTGCGTTCCGGTACACTGCTGCTGGGTCCTGGATTTTTTTTCGAAGTGCGGTTCGCAGGACCTCTAGTTCCTTATGCATCCGGCGTTCTTTCTGTCGGCTTGACCAATAATATGCCTCATCAGGAGTTCCTTTGGCGATCAGGATGATGACTTTTCCTGCCATCTGCCGTGCGGTCCTTCCCTTCCGCTGGATGGTCCGAATCTCAGAGGGTACAGGTTCATAGAAGACCACAAGATCCGTCGATGGGATATCAAGGCCTTCCTCTGCTACTGAGGTGGCGATCAGAACGTTGTATTCATCGTTTTTAAACCGTTTAATGATATCGATTTGTTCCTTTTGTGTCAGACCTTTATCACTGATTTTAGCTGCTTGGCCGATGAATCGAACTGGCCGTGCAAAAGGGATTTTTTCGAGTTGTTTGAGTACATATAAAGAAGTGTCCCTGTAATGGGTAAAGACAATGATCTTTGAATTCTTTTTCTGAGCGAGCTGATCTTTGACGATAGTGATGATTTCCTGGATCTTCGGATGCTCGATTTTCAGTGATTTGATATACGCGATAGCCTCCAGGACGTTTGAGTCGGTCATGATGTCGCGTGATGCTTTACTACCTCCTTTTGAACCAGCTTCAGTTGCGATACGTATCATGTAGCTGCTCAGAGCGTTGACCCCTTGGGTTTGAAGAAGCTCAATAGCATGCACAAGCTTAATAGCGGCGTTCTGCGCGGATGCTGCCTTATAAAAGGTTTGTGCTGGCTGGGGGTTTGAACGAAGCTCTGATTGTATTTTTTCCTGCACCTCGAGTAGTTTTTTTCTATTTATCAGGGTTAATGAGGAGGTATCAAGGACCTCAAGGTCCTTTAACATCTTTAATCGTTCTGAAAGTGCTTTTCGTAGGAGCTGTAGGGTGTAGCTGAATTCAGAGGGGAGCTGGATTTCCTTCCATTTAATATCAATGTCATGAACATATGGTCGAACATCAGGGTCTATCTTTGTTCGTATCTCAATGTTCGCTATCTCAAGGTTTTTACAGACCTCAAGTATATCTGAGAGATTGTCCCCAGGGGATGCAGTCATACCAAGACAACGCCGTTCCGGTTGTTGTTTTTTAAACATCTCTGCTATGAAAACATACGAGTAATTCCCTGTGGCGTGATGTGCTTCATCAAAGATGATGCGGCTTATTTTTGAGAGGTTGTATCGTTGTGCGATGAGGTCATTTTCGATCACCTGAGGGGTGGAGACGATGATTCGCTTGCTGTCCCAAAGCATGATTCGTTTCTCAGGGGGGATTTCACCGGTAAAGACAGCAACTGCATCTTCCATGTCAAGTAGCTCGCTGAGAGACTGGGCATGTTGATTGACTAGTGGTTTTGTTGGAGAGAGGAATAAGATGTTTTTTCCTTTTGCTAGTTCTTTTGCAATCACAAGCAAAGCGATAATTGTTTTTCCCATGCCTGTTGGAAGCACCACAAGCGTGCTTGCATTTGCCGCGGAGTTTGCGATATTCTTTTGGTACTCCCGGAGTTCGACAGAATTTTGTTTGATAAAGTCATGAGTGATATACACGGTATTGACATGGAAAATGAGTTTTTGTATGTTTGGGGAAAAGAAAATGCAATGACCACTCAGCTCATTGCATTTTCTTTTCCCCAAACATACAAAAACTCATTTTCCATGTCAATAC
>CAZLDE010000032.1:0-11689 GCA_964558215.1 uncultured Thermoplasmatales archaeon | reverse complement strand
CTTCTCTACATGTGTCTTGTATTTCATCATCGTTGGTGTGTTCTCAGCAACCCTGTTTATGAGATCCTCCCTGATGATGACGACGGTGACCCCTGCGGGCCCAAGGTTCTTCTGTGCACCTGCGTAGATTAAACCGAACTTCTTGACGTCGATGACCTTGTCCATTAAATTTGAGCTCATGTCACAGACAAGAGGAACCTCGCGAGGGGCCTGTGGCCATTCGTGCCATTCGATTCCCCCGATGGTCTCGTTTCCCGTGATATGTGCGAACGCAGCGTTCTGACTGAAGGTCGCGTTCTTTGGGATATAGGTGAACTTCTTGTCCTCTGAAGAGGCAACAATCTTGACTTCCCCATACAGTTTTGCTTCCTTTATCGCTTTCTTCGCCCATGCACCGGTATGGACATACTCCATGGGTTTGCCTGCCTGATGCAGGTTTAAGGGTGCCATGAAGAACTGGGTTGATGCTCCACCCTGGAGCCATAAAACCTTATACTCACTGGGGATGCCCATCAGCTCTCGAAGCAGCTCTGATGCTTTCTTATGGACCGCGTCGTATTCCTTGGAACGATGTGAAATCTCAAGAACGGACATTCCTGTCCCCTGGAAGTCGAGCAGCTCTTCCTGTGCTTTTTTCAGGACAGGAAGCGGTAACGTCGCTGGCCCTGCATAGAAATTAAATACACGTTTCGTCATGACAAAGTCCTCCAATATTGCTGAACCCGTGTATATCGAAAAGAGATTTAAAGCATTCGGAGTGCAGTTCTATGTCTTCACCCACCTTAAAATATTTATATCTGGTGATACTATAAAAAATAGGCTCTATGAAAAACCTCTGGATACTTTCGACGATGGTTGTCATGGTTCTAATCGGTACTGTGACTCCCTCTCTTGGTGAACATGTATCGGTCTCTAGAGAAAAAACAACCATCTACGTGAACGGAGATAATATTCAAGGACCATGGGATGGGAGCATCGAACATCCATTTCGATATATCCAAGATGGAATAAACGCCTCCTCAGACTATGACCTTATCTACATCCACACGGGGACGTACAATGAATCTCTACTCATCCCCAGGCCCATCACGTTGTATGGACAAAGTAACACTTGTATAGACGGTGGGTATCGACCTGTTATAATTTCAGCATACTCAGAAAAGGTCACCCTCAATAATCTCTTAATCCAGAACTCAGGGGGGCATTTGGATGATACAGGTCTGCTGCTTACGGGCTCTCATGCGAGTATCATCAATTGTACGTTCTACCGAACAAGAACTGGTATCTGGATTAAAGACGCGACGTCGCAGAGAATAGAAAACTGTACGTTTTCCAACAATGGTATCGGCATTAGTTTGAAATCGTCAAAGCAAATAACTATCATCGATTGTACCTTAGGGCAGAATGCGATAGGAGTTTACTCAGAAAACGTTACTGATCTTACCCTAAGGTCGTCATATTTTCACACTAATGGACGAGCGTGTTTTTTCTCCGCTTCAAAATACATATCTTTCCATATGTGTAACATTAGTGATAATAGCGTTAACCATGGGGGAGTGTTTCTGGATGCTTGTTCCATTATGAACATTACTAATTGTCTTTTTCGTCACAATGGGATAGCACTCCGAATGCTACGTTCAAACTACATTGATGTCCATCAATGTTCTTTTTCATTTAACACACATTTCGCAATTGTGGTTGATGCGGCTAGCATCAGCAATACCATTACTAGGTGTGATATTATACATGGATTCCGAAGCGGGGTTTACCTTTCTGGAAAAAGTAAGCTTCTCATTACCCAGAACAACATCTATGCCAATACACTCTATGGATTGTATAGTACGGACTCTGAGTGCATGGCGAGTAATAACTATTGGGGGTGTTGGTCTGGGCCTTCTATCTGCTCATTTGGTGTCGGCGAACGGGTACATATGCGGCCGATGAGAGTACAATGCTTCCCCTGGTCGACACACGTCCTCTCTAGTACTGGTGCGAACTGGACCGTCCATAACCCCTATCTAAATCGGTTCATTCAAACCCCGTTCACACGACCGATTCGTTTTTCAGAAAATGATAAAGATGGAGACGGAGTCCCTGATTGGTGGGAGGTGAAATGGGGATATGATCCGTTTGTATGGGAGAACCATACCTCTCTTGATCCTGATTCAGATGGACTAGTCAATATCGAAGAATGCTATACAGATCCGTATGGTTCAAACCCGTTCAAGAAAGACGTTTTTTTAGAAATTGACTGGATAAAATCACAGGATTCATCACAAAATAACAAACCTTCACTACAGCTTATCAGAGAAGCAGAACACGCGTTTACGGACCATAAGATCACGCTTCATATTGATGTAGGAACCTACGGTGGTGGTGAAGAAATACCGTCTCTTTCAACTCTCTCGTTTGTTGACATCATCGATATGTATTGGTCTTATTTTCTTCATAATGACCCAAACAACCCACGGAAAGGTATTTTCAGATATGGACTTATCTGTGACGTTGGTCCTGATGTAAATTTTCCATTCATGGGGTGGGATCAGTTCGATTGTTTCTGTATCTCAGCCAAACAATTATCTGAACACTTCCCGTTACTACCTCGCAGTCAACTTATCCTCAAAGCATCAATCCATCATGTTGGTCATACACTGGGTCTACTGGTTGACTTGTACGATGGGATCGATAATGTTGACACTTTAAAGCCCTTCAGTATACAATGGATTAAATATCGAAATTACCAAAGTTGTATGAATTATTGGTACAAGTATCGGACGTTCTCCTATTCTGATGGTTCTCATGGACCTGGTGATTTTGATGATTATTCTCACCTGAATTTCAATTTTTTTAAAAACACCATCTTTATGCTAACCTAATGCAGTTTTTATTGGATCTCTATATAATTTTAACCTTTCGTGCGAACGTCAGATATCCGGTATGACCAAGCATCTCAAAACTCGGTCGGGTCCCATGTTTTGAGACGATCATCTCCCGTTGGATGTTTTCGTAGGTTTTACATTCGATGAACTGTTCTTGCTGGATGGCTTGCACGGTCTGCTCCACCTGGGAGATCAACGGTGAATAGCTGCAGAGGTACCCGCCTATCTTTAGTGCTTTCCATGCATGGGGTACCGCTACCCAGGGGTTTGGGATATCAAGGATGATTGCATCAAGGTCTGACTCATCGATTCCTTCGGTCACATCCTGTATCTTCGTTGTCACATACTGAGCAAGGTTAGCCTGTCGGAGATTCTTCATCGCATGCTCGATGAACTCTGCTCTGATATCATAGGAGATGATGGTACCGTTTGGTGCAACTGCTGAGGCAAGGGCGATGGTTAGCGACCCAGAGCCGATGCCCGCCTCAAGCACCCGTTGTCCTGGTTCTATGGCGCAGTTCATCAAGATATGGGCTGCGTCTCTTGGTAAGATGATCTGGGCTTGACGATGCAATCCTTGGAGTTTATCCTGCAGTGAGGGAACTAGCAGCCAGAACTGTTTACTGCCGATTGTGAGTTTTTCGCCATAGTCTTTGCCGACAAGGGTTTTGGGGTCGATGACCCCAATTCCGCGGATCTTATCTGTTTTTCCGTTCGTATCCACAAGGATTTTCCGGAGGTTTTCATCGACGAGCACCACGATGTCGTTTTGTTCGACAACGGTTTTCATGGGTTCCACCCTGAAAAATCAACCAGTGAACCGAAACTGAGCTTCTCCATCACAAGTTGGTCAGCCCATTTCTCCTGACAGCTGCAGGTGAGGTCTTGGAAGACGTCCTTTTCTTGTGTTAAAGAAAATTGTTCGATTGCACGCAGGACTTTCTGGTCACAGACCCCGCAGTTATGCGGTCCACGCATACTTCCCCCGCCGACCAGGTCGCATTTCACAAACGCATCGGTGAGACGTTTGCTTTGTTTAAGAAACTCTACGATGCTCCAGAGCCATGCTGGTCTGTACTGGTCCCGTTTCCAGAGATACTCCACCACGGTATGATGCTGAATGTTGGTTGGGTTCAGGGAGATGCTATCTGTGTATTTTTTTGTTTCTTTTGCTGTCCGGATACAATCATCCAGTGATTCTTTCTCTGTCAAGAACGGTGGCTTCATGAGCACGTAGGTCTTTACCTTCATCTGGTGTTTTCTGAGGAGCTTTGCTGCTTTGGTATACTGTGTAAAGGGGAAACCTTTGTTGATTGCTTTTTGTCTCACCAGGTCATTTGACGTCTCCAGACCTATGCCGATTTCGAATTCCTTTGACGAGACTGTCTTACGGATGTCTGTGAGGCGTGTTTCTGTGATGTATTCGGGACGTGATTCCACTGAGATTTTTTCTGCATACTGGGCAAGACTGCCTAGTATGGTGTGCTGCACGGTTTGTGGTATCTCTATGGGATCAAGGAAACTACCTGAGGTGAACAGTTTTACGATCTTTTCTTGTTTATAGCCTTGCAGGGCGTTGTGGAACTGAGCCAGAAAATCCTTTTCAGTGACCTCGGAAAACATGCTGTCGTTGAAATATCCGCACATCGTACAGCCTGACGAGAGTGCCCAGGAGCATCCCCTGGTCCGTAAAATGATGACGTATGCATCCACGACCTTGCCATGGAGAACGTCTTTTTCCGACCAGCAACGAACCGGTTGTTGGGGGTTCTGAGGCCGGGGTGTAAAATCCTTTTTGAATGAGTGGCAGAAGGCGGTTATCTCGTTCATTTTTTAGTGGATTTCTTTTTCCGTTTGAATGCAAGAACCGCAACAACGACTGCGGGGATAAGGATGATTAGTTCAAAGCCAGGGGTCGCCCCGACGCCGATCGGATAGGGTGTGACGTAGTTCAGTGTGTTCGGAAGCTGTGGTTGTCGGAGTGCTGCCAGCGTCGCATTATATTCCACCAGAGTCTCTTCCGTTCCAATGTTCGAGTCAACAGCGGTGGAAAACACATACTGCTGCGTGTCTGTGACAGTGTTTGAGAACTTCTCGGGGTTGTTGAGGAAGTAATGACGTGCTTCGGCGTAGACGGTGACGGTGACGGTCGTATTGGAGCTCCATCCTTCGAACTCGGCTGTGGTTTCATATCGTTCTTTGTCGTTTGGATCTTTTCGGTTGACGTTGATATCTGTACCGTCATCGATGCGGTAGAACACCCTGAAGTTGTTGGTGCTTATCTTTTCATCCGCTTTAATGGTAATGGCATCCCCGCTTCTGATGTCGGTGAACCGTGAGGAGATGATTTCAAGGGTTGCATTTGTATATACAAATGAACCGGTTCTGGTTGTTTTTATCTTGTTGACATCAGTGATTTCAAACGTGTAGTTAAAGGTACCAAGCAGGTTGTTTGGGTTGGTAAAGGTGTATCGGAAGATGGTGTCTTCATAGGTGAATTCAGGGGATTGTAGGGCTCCTTGTGGGTCTGTGACTGTGAAGGTGATGCTATCCTTAGTCACCCCGACGTTGTCGATGATGGAGGCGACGATGAAGATGCTGCCGCCAGGTTCTTGCATCCCGGGCAGGACTGCGACATCGACACGAGGTGGTTCTGCGTCGTAGAACGGTGGGTTGACTAGGACGACGAGGACCAGCAGCCAGGTGAAGAAATACGTGGCAAATGAACTCAACCAGCCTTTCCGTCCGAAATCAGTAAGATCGATATTCAGTTTCAAGAAGAGGTATTTTATCCAGATGGAGTTGACCACTCCAACCAGCAGGACAAGCTCCCAGCGAAGGAAGTTCTCTCCGATGAGCACCCAGAATCCGAAACAGATAACTGCGATGAGCAGACCAAACAGGAATGAGAGGAACATTGTTTTGATGTTGCGTCGTTCCCTTTTCATGAACGCTTCTTCATCGAACTTGGGTATCTGGAAATCGAGTGTTTCTTCTGCCTCGGCTCCTTCCTTTCGTCTCTTCGCCATACAGGGGCAGGAAGAGATGCTTCTTTAAAAGGTTTTTTCCCATCCTTGAACATTTTTTCTATCTGTTTCTCATGCTAGAGGAATTGGATACCTTCGGGGAGTGTCTTAATATATTTCTTGAATCCCTCAGGCCAATGATTTGGATCAAGTCCTTTCTGCGCAAGGAATGCTGTTGTCCACCGTTCCAGACCAATACCTGAGCAGCCACTCCAGAGATCGCTTTTCTGCGCCTTGATGTTGAATGCGGTGATGTACTTATCTCCCAGGATGCTGAGATTCTGGAACTCTAGCCACTCTGAATCCTGCCGTGACCCCCGATAAGGCATATATGCCTCAAAATCAATCGTCCCGGTATCCTGGGTACTCTCATCACCGATCTTTCCTGCCTGCTGCATGTACCAGGGGGTGACCCAGGCCATCTGCCATTCCAGGTCAAAGATGTCGTTGAACACATGCTTGTATTGCTCCAGCAGCTTCTCACGCAGACCTAACAACTGCTCCCGCGTCCCGATGTACACTGGTTCGATACGGTGGAACTCATCGACCCGTTCGATCCCATGCCGCCCCCCGGACTCGTACCGGGCGGAGATCGCGGTCTTGTCGTACACAAGCACCGGTAAGGAGTTCTCTGCGATTGTCTTTCCTTTGAACGACCAGTAGATCATCGGGCATTGCGCGTAACAGATACCCGCGGTGGGTGCCGAGAGGTTCTTCGTCAGCTCCTCTGTAGGGACTTCCTTGGTGATCTTTGTCAGATCAATGAACAGCTCCCAGTCCTTCGCATCCCTGGTCCGCGGCTCAGCGACATAATAGAACTCATACGGCATCCCCTCCATATGCCCAGTCTTCAACCAGATGTCAAAGGGTTTGATATGTGATTCGATGACCTCTTGGAACCCGAGGGGTCTGAGGACCTCTTCGATGGCGATACGCTCCATGGTCTTCAGGACCGCGGTCGCCTGCGGACGGTAGAACCATTTCCCCTTCGTCGGACCCTGTTTCAGCCACCCAAGACGTTCCATCTCCTCGGTCGGATCCTTAGTCCAGACCGGTGGTTTCTCCTCAGATTTCCAGATTAGCTTCCAGAACTCTGCCTTCCCTTCGTAATACTGGTTCTCCACTTTCTCTTTCACCCGGTTCATCATCCTGTCGATGTAGTTCCGGCGGAGGAACTCTTCAGAGACATCGGAGAGCAGCATGCTCGCCTGTTTCCCTTCTATTCTTACCTCTGCGAACGGGATACGGACCTCCTTAAGAGGCTCACGGGGGAGATCAAATGAAATCGAGTACGTCTCAATGGTGATACCGCGCACGCCGATATGATGGGTCTTGCCCAGCTCTTTGATGAGAGCGTTTTTGATCTGAAGAAGCGAGTTATGCGGACGCAGGGTACCTTCTGATGTGATGAACAGGGAGAGTGCGTTTTTATCGATTGAAAAGCGTTCAATGACTGCAAGCTTCTCATGGCCTTTCTTCAGCAATGATTCGTTTGCGGCTGCGATGAACCTCTCAAGCTCCTTGGTAAGCCCAGAAACATCGCTGCTCAGGGTGAATCGTGCTTGTAACTCGAATCGCATCATCAGCTGGTTATCCTTGCATCCATACTTAATTCTTATGAGCAGACAGCATCATTGAAAGGAAATAAAAAAAAGAAGAAGGTGGGTTAGTGCCAGAGCAGGTAGCGCAGGAGCGGGAACGCACGGGGGAACCATTCCAGCAGCTGTTCCAGGAAATGTATGAATGATGGTTTGTATGACACCGGCATGGTGACATCCAAGGTCGCCCAGGTGCTTTTCGCATCATAGCGGTCTGCTGCTTTGACCCGAACCGTGTAATTCCCTTTCTTCTCCCAGGTTTTCTCCAATGTGACCTTCTCACCAGACTCATAGGGCCCTATCCATCCGACCGCTCCACCATCCCAGTACGTGTCGCCCCAGTTCAGGTAATAATACACGTCATCACCATCAGGATCATTGGCCCAGAACGTGTACCGATACGCGGTGTCGTTCTCCCCGATCCTCTTGCCAAGCAGCCAGGGTTTCCGGGGTGCATGGTTCTCTGTGTCGATGAACACCCAAGCAGTGTTGGTGTCGGTGTTGCTGGCGTTGTCTGTGACCGTGAGGGTCGCTTGATAGACCCCAGGAGCATCATAGGTATGCGTGGCGGTCATCCCTGTTGCGGAGCCTCCATCACCAAAGTCCCAGAGATACGACACGATAACTCCCTCATGGTCGACGCTGTCGCTTCCGTCAAACTCAGTCTGCCCTGCGGTGGTGACCGTGAACTGTGCGACTGGTGGCCAGTTGCTGAAATTCTCCTGATGGTACTCAACCCAGTTGATGTCGGTCCTATCGATGTTCAAACTGCCGTATTCCAGGTTGAAGAACCCATCATAGCCCCATTCCTCGCTGACACTATTCTTCACAATCCAGTATCCGCCGTTGGGGATCGCAGGGTCGTCCTTCCATCCGACGAGAACCACCTGATGGTTGGTCCCCTGGATGGGTCCGGGGTATGGATAATAATCAGAGGGGTCGATATGGGTATAGCCCCAGTCTGCGAGATTCTCCGGTCCATGTGCATAATAGGTAAACAGCATGGTTGCGACGACCGGTCCTGTCTCCATGATCTGGGTTTTTATCGCGTTACGATCCTCGACGCTCCCATCTGGCGTCCAACGACCATAGGTCGACAGCGGGATGAGATACTCTTCCCAGTCCGGGCTGGCGTTCCCACAGGGGACATCATCATTGACTTCATAAGGGAAGCAAAATTCGGGGATGATGCCGTTGCAGTAGTTCCCTGAGGACGTGTTCATCTTCATATATCTGTATGCGTTGTACGCCCATCCGCCGTTACAGCTGCCTGCGGCATGTAGACAGGACAGGACGTACTGCTCAGAGAGATCGAGTCGTAGAAGCGGGCAACCCTCCCGAATCTGGATAATGCTTTCCAGTGCGCCAATCGCAGCAAAATCCCAGCAGCTCCCGCAGTCCCCCTGGTCTTTTACCGGGGTCATCCAATCCACCCCATCGACGTCCCCCCAGCTGAAATAAGCTGGCAGGTCAAGTCGTACGCCTGGTTTTGTGACAGTACTATCGATATCATCCATCTTGGAAGGATCATATGGTGTTATCTCTTGTTCATCCCGGCATCCACAGGGTTCTTCTTGGTTTGTCTCCTCAGCAACAACAGGACGGGTGGGGTCAGATGAGACGTTTACCCAATGTATGAGTGTGCTTATCATCAGCAGGGTGATAATGATTCCGATTACTTTCCTTTTCATTCTTCATCCCTCAAAAATCTTTTCCCTAGATTTTACAACAAACTTGCGGTATTTAAATATTATCACCACTATTTATTTTTACACACACAAAAGAAAGGGCAGCACGGATATCAAAATAGAGAAAAAATACGAGAGAATGATGCCGGTTATTTTTTTACGATGTCTGCTGCAATGGAGACACACGCAAGATAATCATCAAGCGTATGAAGCAGCGAGGAGACAGAGGTGCTCTCCACGACCCCCTCAAGAGTCCTGCCGTTCACTGTTGATTTCACAAACCCCTGGTCGTCTGCCTTGATGGACCCAAGCACCTTTTCTGCTTTCTGCGCGCTCTCAAACTCCACTGTTATCGTACAAATCGCCTTCATGGTCCTCCCTTCATCTGCTGAACCAGGATCTCATTGACCTTCTCAAGGAACTCTTTTTCCTTATCAAATCCAATCGTCGCACCAGCAGCAATCTTATGACCCCCGCCGTACCCACCAAGCCCCCCAGCCACGGTCTTCATCGCAGCACCCAAGTCTAATCCCTGCGTCACGAGTTTCTGGTTCCCGCGACAGGAGACATGGACTTCATCATCGGTCTGCTTCCGCGCCAGAGAAAACAATGGTTTCTTCTCATCAACGATATAGTTCATGGCAATACCTGCGATCACCCCACCAAGCGAGGAGTTATCAGAATAGAAATATCGCATCCCATCCGTTTCATGGATGCCGCCATGTTCCAACGCCGCAAGTCCATCCAGGAGTTTTTGCTTGTAATCTTTCTCAACCAGTAGGGCTTCCTGCCAAGTGTCTCCGTCCCCAAGGCACAGCGAAAGTCCAAGGCTACGGTGCCCGTTCTTACCACAGGCATCCAGCAGGTCAGCGAACCGCTCCAGCTCCCAGCCTTGCGGTGAAAGAAAACGTTTTCTGATGGTCATATCCAGGATGTTCTGTTGACAGCCTGCTTTTATTAAAAGAAAAACGAGGTAGGACTGAATCTGGATCATCGTCTTTTGAGGGATATCCTTTAGATTGGTTGTTTTCGCAAGAGTCAGTTTTTCAAGCATCGCGTCTATTGCCTCTTGATTTCCAGAAAGTCCAGGGTAATAGGGGTCCACCGAATAATACAACGCATCGGAGATGGACTCACCATACAGCTTGATGCTAATCTGTTCGGTGAGAATACTCTTCTGCAATGCAGTGTCAAGGATGGTTTTGTTCAACCCACGGACTCCACCGATGAACTGTTTATCCCCCGTTGCACCAGCCAACGCAAGCGCAGCGAGATCCTCGTTTGCCTGATTCAATGCGGTAGCAAACAGATAACTTAGGGTAGCCCCAGAGGCATCATAATTCCCATCAAACCCAAAAAGATTGACATTGATTTGAATAATATCCTGCGGGGTCTGCGTAGTGAGATACTGATGATGATCAAGAATGATTGCCTTACAACCCAAAGACCGGATCGTCTCGATTTGTCCGCTACCCATGTCAGAAAAAATGATAAGTTCGTTGTGTTCGTTTTTCAAACGATCGAATCCTTTGGTGAACGGGTTACGCATCAACGTCGCATGGAAGTTATAACCTGCGCGGTACACAGCGTTACACAGGATTCCCGCTGCGGAGATACCGTCTGCGTCGTAATGAGATACCACCCTGATTCTTGTTGAGGGTGGCAGGGAGAGCAGCAGTGATGCTGCCTTCTGACATTCGTGCAGGATATCTTCCACCATAGGTTGTACTCTACGCAACGAAAAACATGTTCCCAGCTAAAAAGATGATGGTATGTCCATCATTCGAACATGAGCTTTGCTTGATCAAGGCTATATTTCCAGCCCACAGGAAGTCGTTGTTCGCGATGATAATATTTCATCAGTCGGCGAATCTTTGATTCCGTCAGTGAAAGGTTCCGTTTCGATTTCAGGTCCTTTTGGTTCTGATCGATATGTTTCTTGAGTTTCAACGCGGTTTTGATCAGATTCTGCAAATCCTCAGGTATCTCCTGGGTGATTTTGTTCTGCTCAAGAATCTTGGTAATCGTTTTTCCAGTCGCGATTTTCACATCAGGGACTGCGTACTGGTCACGGAGAATCATCCCGATCTCACTAGTGGTTTTCTCTGCTTTTGCAAGCTCCATGATACGTCCTTCGATTTCTCGAGGGTTCAAAGAACTCCATTCTGGGTGTTTCTCCCGCAGGGGATGAGTGGAACCTGATTTACCTTTTGTACGAGCGTGTATTCTAGCCATTCTTAACACTCCGCTTACTGTTGTTAAGGAAAGTCCCTAATAAACTACCCGTATATAAAATGTAAGGTAGGAAAAGAGCCATCTAAATAGAAGTAGCTCGTCCTCTTTTCTCTCCAATCTTAAACTGTTTTTTCCCTCTTTTTAACTTGACTTTGTCAGATTCAATCATTCAATCAAAAACAGGATTTTAAGATAACCTTATTTTAACCCCCTGCTCTTCTGTTCTTTCATACTAACATTGATAGGACTGGGATGGGATGCAG
>CAZLDE010000031.1:9715-11699 GCA_964558215.1 uncultured Thermoplasmatales archaeon | reverse complement strand
GGAAGATATCCTTGTCGTGTCTCATTAGAAGGGACATATGTCATGTCCCTACACAAACTGTGATCATCACGCGTTTTGAGAAGCTTAATGACGTCAACGGGGACACCCATCCTGATATCATCCCTGCTCATAGCACGATTTCCACGACTCAAGTCATCGATGGGTACACTGGTTCACTTGTCTGGTCACATTCGGTGGCTGATCAACCATGGAATGTCGCACCGATTTCAGATATCAGTGGTGACGGCATCGACGATGTGCTCGTCGGGACATTGTTTTCCTCCAATTATGTGTATTTCCTCGATGGTGCCAACGGCTCAGAGTTAAAGAAAATCGCGTATGGTGAGGCTGTTGATGCGATCGCAAGTATCCCTGATGTCATCGGTGATGGTTCAATGGAGATGGTGGCCGGCGGCAGGAATGGGAAGGTGATTTGTTATTCCGGTGGTGAGAACGCGACTCATCATGAGGTCAACATCACCGCGGAGTTTGAAGGGACACCTGTGATCGGGGCAGCGCCACTGCTTGTCCAATTTACTGATCTTTCTGTTGCGGTGAACACGACGATTATTTCTTGGAAATGGGATTTTGACAATGATGGTACTGTTGATGCGACGACACAGAACCCGGTATGGAACTATACGCAGAACGGGACATATACTGTCTCGCTTGTGGTCTCAGATGGTCATCTCTCGGATACCGAGGTAAAAGAGGATTATATCACAGTCCTGCCCCCGGGGAGCAGTGTGGTGGAGATTGGCAACATCACCGGCGGGGTGTTTTCGGTCTCGGCAGAGGTCCTCAACAAAGGGACCATGGATCTGACTTCGTTGAACTGGAGTATCGCCCTTGATGGTGGACTGGTTATCCTTGGGAAGACTATGAGTGGGACGATCGCCACCCTTGCCTCTGGTGAGTCCACGGTGATTGCTGATCGACCCGTGTTTGGGTTTGGTAGGATTATGGTTACTGTTACGATCGAAGTTCCGAATGCTGATCCTGTCACCAAGACAGCGACCGGTTTTCTCCTGCTGTTCCTGATTCTTGGGGTGAAATAGTCGTCGTTCCTCTCAAAACGGGATCATGTATGCAAGATATCGTTCTGTTATAGAGGTCAGAATAAAGCGGTCACCTGGGGAGCGGGCAGCTCCCAGTGATACTGCAACGCCGGTGTTGGTTGCATGAGCTGAAAATCAAGCAGAGCGGGGTTGAACTCCTCTATCTTTCTGATGATATAGTACATGGTATGACTACCGATGGTTCGTAAGGCGATGTCGATCGGGATCCATCCTTGGGTTGGTGAGAGGATTTCTGCCCAGGCATGTGGTTCTGGTTCATAGGTAGATGGATGGATGAAATAACCGGTGAGGCGTCTGCAAGGCACACCGCGGATTCGAGCAAGGGTGATGAACAAGTCGGTGAACTCGTCGCAGTCACCAGTATGGGTACGCAACGCTTGATCTGCTCCTAAGCGTCTGTCTTGTTTTTCCGGATATTTTATGTTTAGGGTGATGTGGCTGTTTGCCTCTTTGATCCAGGTCTTCAAGTCATCGATAGCGAACCAGTGTTCTTGGGAGATTGTCTGAAGGGCTTGGGAGTGTGTCGGCCAGTACGGGAAGCTTTGTTTGTATTTTCGTTGCACCATCCAGGGGATGTCCGATATCCTTCCCCATGATGTCTGCTGGGGAAGTTTTGACGGTTGCGGGTAAATTGAAATGATCCTTTCCAGGGGAATTGTGCCTTTCGTGCGGACCTTCTGCTGGAACAGGTAAAACGTGTTGTCTCTTTTTGTTCTGAGTTTGCAGCCAACAGGGGCTTGATTGGTGAGTACCCTTTGCCGATACGAGGGATAATGGAAGAATTTCAAACGAATCGTGGGGGCACCGATGCTGGCCTTGAAGAAGAGTTGTTCGCGGTGGTGTAGTTGCCATCCGCGTGGTTCCTGCTGTGGGTTCATATGAATTTTTTTTTTTTTTTTTTTTTT
>CAZLDE010000031.1:0-9705 GCA_964558215.1 uncultured Thermoplasmatales archaeon | reverse complement strand
CTTATATACTTACGTAAAGGTGATGAGAAAAGTGTTATGGCCGGTCGGGACCGATGTGTACTTGAAGTGCGGATCCCAGGAAGTATGCGGTGTCAACATCGGTGTAGATGATCACCCCGCTAAAACCAAGGCAGCCTCTCCACGTGTAGTTCATGTACCAATCGTCTTGTGGTTGCCATCCTCCCGCGAGGGTCTGTCCCCAGAACGTCCCAGTGATGTTTTGTACTCCGTTGATGCCATTGGTCGAGACCCATCCCTTTGCTGGGTATAACCAGTCTGGGTATGGATAGTAATGGTAGTTTCCAAAATACAGGCAGACGCCATAGTGGGTCCCATCCTGTGTCACGAGTTTTTGAGTAATCTTGCTGATTTGATTTATGACGATCCAGAATGCGGTCGCGATTTTGACAAGAAGAGCGTTTTCTGTGGAGTGGTCCATGATGACGCTAAGGCGGTGGGCTATTCGTTTGGCAAGCTTGGCGGCATGGGTGTTGCTGCTGTTCCCTGCGATAGAACATAAATAGTTGGTGATTTCCCCTTCAGTGGATGTTCCCTGGTATTTTCTGCAGAGTTGTTGGAGGTGTGGTGGGATTTTTTGATAGGACGATGTTTTGCTCACCAGTCGTTTGAGCAGCTGTGCGCTCAATTCATTTGGGAGAATATTGTATCGTTGGAGCTCATCGATGGTGTCGTTGAATATCTCATGGGTGTCTTTCAGGAGGTCTGCGGTGGCAAGATGGTCTTTTAGGTCGTCGAACAGCTGTTGGAGTTGCCTTTCTTGTTGTCGTGTCAGTGCTAGTGTCTGTTCGGTCCTTTCATCTGGTCCGCAGATCTGTAAGATGAATTCATGCTGGTCGTCTGAGATGGGTGCTATTCGATGACCGATGCTTGGCGCAACAGCAAGTCCCATAAAAAGAAGAATGATCCCAACCATCTGGATATGTCGTCCAAGCTTTCTTGACATCGAAATCCCCGTTACAGTCTCTATTAATAATAATGAACTTCTATATTATGATTCTTATTTAAGGAAATCATCCTGGCTCATGATGCTTTGGCAGTCGTAGCAGATGTCGGTCGGGAAATCAGTGGGCAGCTCTGAGCCGCAGATCTTGCAGTAGCGGGTCATTTGTCTCATCCTTCTAGGTCATAGGGTTTTTGTACAGGATGCCAATCAATAGTGACCCAAGGGAGAGTGATTGTCATTCCTGGGAAATGAAATGGTATACCTGGGAAAAAGAGAAAGTCTCTCTGTCCGATAATACATTTCGGATGCTTCAATGGGCGACCCCAGTAGTTTTCATCCCAGATGTTCGTATTACGCGATTGTCTTGCCGCTCTGAATGTTGCTCGATCAATATTGTTCCTGACGATAACATTCTCAGATGTTGTTTCAAACAAATCTGTGAGGGTGATGTCCCGGTAATTTGTCAGAAGGTCGTTTCTGCAGAGCGTGTTGTTATCTGAATCACGAAGATAGAGACCACCGTTGTTTTCTGTGATATTGTTTTCATACAGGATATTAGAATCTGAGTTTCCGAGGATTATTGCCCAATCCCATGAATTCGTAATTTTATTGTTGGAGAGGTTATTGTGAGTAGCGCCTTCAAGCCAGATACCATAATGATGGTTTTCAATGACATTATGAGTGAGCGTGTTACTTGAGGCGTGTGACACCCAGATGCCTTCTTCCCCATGATGGGGGATGCAGGTGATGATATTTTCTCTGATCATGTTGGTGTCTGTGCTAATGTAGAGTGCTGCTGCATTCGGGATACCACCTGAATTTCGTATGGTAAAACCAGTGAGAGTCACGCCTGCCGCTAGTATGCTGACGACATGACCTCCGGTTTCTTGACCATCAATGAGAGAAAGCGTTTGATGTTCTCCAAAGAGACTTATGGATTTCCTCGCTTCTATGTTTTCATAATAGGTCCCTTGATAGACATAGATAGTATCACCATCGGATGCATTGTCGAGAGCATCCTGGATTTTCGTATAGTTGCCTGGTCCACTTCCACCGACGTATAACCAATTACCTTGGGATATGGATCCCTTTTGATGTTCTGCGATGCAGGGGGATACACCAATACTTACGAAGAAAAGGAGTAACCCAACAACGATTGCTTTTCCAAAGGACGTTCCTTCTGTCATAACTTTCCCCCATTGCTGATTTGTAATAACCTAGTCATCCCTTAAAAACCTTTGTTTCTCTGGTTTCATCGTTCGTGTTTCTTCTCCCCGGGTCATCAACCTTAATATAGAATCATTGTATACGTGGCATGGGAGTTCTATGGATCATCTTTTCAACAAGAAAATGGAGACAATACCACGCAAGAAGCTCCAGGAGCTGCAGCTGGAGCGGTTACGAAGCACGGTTCATCGGGTGTATCAACATGTTCCGCATTATCAGAAGAAGTTCAAGGAGCTTGGTGTTACCCCGGCGGACATCAAGACACTGGAGGATATCAGGAAGCTGCCGTTCACGACGAAGGATGATCTACGGAAGAACGCACCATTCGGGATGATGACGACGTCGTTGGAGGACTGCATCGAGCTGCATGCCTCATCAGGGACGACTGGTGTGCCGGTGACCGCGTGTTACACCCGTGGTGACCTGGAGGTCTGGTCTGAGGTCATGGCGCGATGCTTATCGATGTCTGGTCTGACGAAGAAAGACGTGTTCCAGAACCCGATCCCATATGGGACGTTCACCGGTGCCTTTGGGTTCCATTATGGGGCGCAGAAGATAGGGGCGTTGGTGATCCCCTCGGGGCAGGGGCAGTCCGAGCGGCAGATTAAGCTGATGGATTATTATGGGACGACGTTTATTTCAGGGGTCGCCTCGTATGCGATGCGCCTGGGACAGGTGGCCGTGGAGATGGGTCTTGATCCGAAGAAGTTGCATGTGCGCAACGGGTTGTTTGGCGCGGAGATGTTCACCCCTGGTCTGAAGAAACGGATCATGGAAACTTGGGACATGGATGTGCATGATATCTATGGTCTGACAGAGATGTGCGGTCCTGGGGTGTCTACGGACTGTGACCAGCATGACGGGTTGCATGTCTGGGAGGATCATTTCTTTGTGGAATGTGTCGACCCACTGACGCTTGAGCCGGTTGGGGTCGAGGAGGAAGGTGAGATTGTGCTGACGACGTTGACGAAGGAGGGTATGCCGTTGCTGCGGTACCGGACACGGGATATCGCCAAACTGTATGATCAACCGGTGTGTTCTTGTGGTCGGACGCATGTGCGTCATTCGATGATCAAGGGGCGGTCTGATGATATGGTCATCATCCGGGGGACGAACATCTACCCGGGTCAGGTGGAATCTGTCCTGATGAACAATTCGTTGGTGGGTGGGAACTGGCGGATGGTGCTGACCACGGAAAACGATGTTGACATGCTCACGGTTGAAGTGGAGACAAAGCAGCGGCTGAGTCTGGCTGACACCGAGCAGCTTGCTGGGAAACTGAAAAGCGATATTCAATCCGTTATCGTGTTCACTCCACGGGTGGATGTGCTACCGCCCAATACTATCCTCGAAACCGGTTTAAAGGCAAAACGGGTTATCGATAACCGTCAGAAGGAGTAACCTATGAATACGGCTGTGAAGAACCTGCTTGCGGGTAGGTCTGGTGCGCTTGCAGAAAACGAGGTAAAGGATCTCATGCGTGCGTATGGGATACCGACGACGCAGTATCAGGTGGTTCGGTCTGAGAAGGACCTTGAGAGGCTCTCTGTGCGTTTTCCGGTCGCCTTGAAGGTCTGCTCATCGAAGATCCTGCATAAGACCGATGTGGGCGGTGTGCGGTTGAATATCCGGGATATCGGTGAGTTGAAAGAGGCGTTCCGGGAGTTTCGTCGGAAGTTCCCATCTGAGGATCTCTTGGTGGATCAGATGGAGGAGAAAGGAGTGGAGATGATTGTCGGCCTGGTGCAGGACCCTAGTTTCGGTCTGTCCATCATGTGTGGGGTCGGGGGGATCTTCACGGAATTGTACAAGGATGTGTCGTTTCGTGTGGTACCGATCGATGAGTATGATGCTGCTCAGATGGTTGGGGAGTTGAAGGGCAAGAAGCTGTTGGAGGGGTTCCGGGGTATGGAGGCAGACAAACAGTTGTTTATTGAGTTGGTGTTAAAGGTCTCACAGCTGGGTGAGGAGCTCATCGATCAGGTTGATCAGATGGATCTGAACCCGGTGTTTGTGTATAAGAACCGCATCTGTGTCGTGGATGCGAAACTTCTCTTAAAATAACGATCAAGGTGGAGTAGAGTGTCATGAAAGCAGCACAGAAAAGTAAGTACAAGGTCAAGGATATCAACCTTGCAGGGCTTGGTCGGAAGGAAATACAGATCGCGGAAAAGGAGATGCCTGGGCTTATGGCGGTCCGGGAGAAGTACGGTCCTAAAAAACCATTGAAGGGTGCACGGATCTCCGGGAGTCTGCATATGACGGTGCAGACCGCGGTGCTCATTGAGACGTTACAGGAGCTTGGTGCGCAGGTCCGCTGGGCGAGCTGCAATATCTTCTCGACGCAGGATCATGCGGCAGCAGCGATAGCTAACGCCGGTGTGCCGGTGTTCGCCTGGAAGGGGGAGAGTCTTGCGGAGTACTGGTGGTGTACGCAGCAGGCCCTTGATTTTGGGGACGGGAACGGTCCTGAGTTGATCGTGGATGATGGGGGGGATGCGACGTTGATGGTGCATAAGGGTGTCGAGGTGGAGAAGACCCCGTCGCTTCTCAAGAAAGATTATTCCAAGGAAGGCAAGGATTTCGAGGAGTTGATGAAGTTGTTGAAGCAGATTCACACGAAGGATCCTACCTACTGGTCTACCCGGGTCACACAGATCCAGGGGGTGTCTGAGGAGACGACGACCGGGGTGCATCGGTTGTATCAAATGCTTGAGGCAGGGTCGTTGTTGTTTCCCGCGTTCAATGTGAATGATTCGGTGACGAAATCAAAGTTCGATAACCTGTATGGGTGTCGGGAGAGTCTGGCTGATGGGATCAAGCGGGCTACGGATGTGATGGTCGCTGGCAAGACCGTGGTGGTCTGCGGGTATGGTGATGTCGGCAAGGGGTGTTGTCAGTCGATGCGTGGGTTCGGTGCCCGGGTGATTGTGACAGAGGTCGATCCGATTTGTGCGTTGCAGGCGGTCATGGAAGGCTATGAGGTCAAGACCGTAGAGGAGTGTCTGTCTGAGGGGAACATCTATGTGACTGCGACCGGCTGTAAGGATGTGATCACGCTAGCTCATATGAAGGGGATGCGTGACCAGGCGATTGTCTGTAACATCGGTCATTTTGACCATGAGATACAGGTCGCAAAGTTGGATGGCGCAAAAGGGGTTCGGAAGGTTCCTATTAAACCGCAGGTGGATAAGTATGTCTTCCCCGATGGTCATGAGATTTTTCTTCTGGCGGAGGGTCGGTTGGTGAACCTGGGCTGTGCCCATGGGCATCCGAGTTTTGTGATGAGTAACTCGTTTACGAACCAGGTGCTTGCGCAGATGGAGCTGTGGCGAGGGAAGCATCCGGTGGGGGTGTATATGTTGCCGAAGGTCCTTGATGAGGAGGTCGCACGCTTGCATCTCGGGAAGCTTGGGGTGCGACTGACGAAATTAAGTAAAGAGCAGGCCGCGTATATTGGTGTGCCGGTGAACGGTCCGTATAAGCCTGATCATTATCGGTACTAACGAGGTAGTGTCTTCTCAGGGAGAAAAAGAGTAAAAAAAAAAATAATAGGTGAAAGGAGGAAGGGGGATTGATTATGAATAGAGGAATTTCCTTCTTTCAATTTTTATCCATACGTCGGATAACTCATCTTCCCGATAATCGTCGATGACGTTACACATAGATATTATTATAGTCGCCGTACTATTTAATATTGTCGATTCTTATATCGACGATTGACGAAAAATGTGATGGTTTCAACGCATACGTTAAAGAAATCCCAACGCATTCGCCGCCCACGACTATGATCACCCTCATCGGAACCGGCCATGTCTTCAACCTCAGCGCAGCACTCCTTGCCACCTTCGACGAGAAACAACCCCAGGTCATCGGCGTCGAACTCGACCCCCAACGATACCAAGCAATCCTCCTACGAAACACCGACCCCGCCTCCTATCAAAACGCACGAAAAAACCTCCCACTCATCTACCGGCTCCTCGCTCAATTCCAAGAAAGCATGGCAGAGCAATACGGTGTCAACGCCGGAGACGAGATGCTCTCCGCAGTCACCTACGCCCACTCCCACCAACTCCCTGTCACCTTCATTGACACTAACGCCCAGTCCCTCTTCACCACCATGTGGAAGACCATGCCGTTTTTCGAAAAACTCCGCTTACTCCTCTCCGGGTTCGGCGGCCTGTTCGTCAGCAAGAAACGCGTCGAACAGGAGCTGAAGAACTACCAACAGAACTACGACGTCTACCTCGAGGAAATCGGCAAGAAGTTCCCCACCATCAAAAAAACACTCATCGACGACCGAAACACTCACATGCTGAACAGACTCATCGAGCTACACGGCCAATATCAACGCATCGTCGCCTGCGTCGGAGACGGACACGTTCCAGGCATCTCACAGCTACTGGAACAAAAACAGATCCCGTTTGAGACGATCCGGTTACAGCAACTCCAAAGCTATCAACCACCACCGACCGATGGAACAAGTGCTCATTTCTCCATCAACTATCAACCCCTTTAATACATGTAATTTCTAAGGGTCATCACTCACATCTACTCCTGGAGTACTCTCTTCTTATCATCCTGCGAAAGGTTTAATACCACTCGTAAATTACACGCAGCCTAGACAACACAGATGTTGGATTCCTATGTATATTGTTATCGTCGGGGCTTCTGGTATCGGCAAGCGGTTAACGGAGCTTGCGTTAAGCGAGAAACATCATAACGTCGTCGTCATCGATAAAAACGAGGAACGTTGTGAGTACATCGCCCGTAAGTTCGATGCCATCGCCATAAACGCTGATGCGACACAAGAAGAGACCCTTGATGAACTTGACATCAAAAAAGCAGACGTCCTCATCGCCACCACAACCGATGACGCCACAAACCTCCTCGTCGTCTCCCTAGCAAAAAACAGGGGTGTCAAAAACCTCATCGCTGTGGTCAACCAAGAGGAAAGCAAACCACTCTACATGGAAAAAGGAGTCAAGATCATCAACAAACCAGACGTCGTCGTCGCAGAGATGATTTATACCTGCATCAAACACCCCACCATCGAAGGCTTCTTAAACGTTGATAATTACGCCGAGGTCGTCAGACTGCCGCTTCTTCAAAAATCATCCTTCGTCCAGAAGACGATTACCGATATCTGGACGCAACATAAAAGCCTGGTCATCGCCATCGAACGAGACGATCGGTTCATCATCCCCACCGGTGACCTTACGTTACGCGGTGGTGACATCATCACCATCATCGTGGAAAAAGACCGGGTCGATAAAGTCGTCAATATGTTCTCTGATTAAGACATTTCATTTTTTTTTTTTTCTTTTTATGAAAACACAGGATTCCATCAGAGGATGTTACGCTTAATCCCCAACAATGACCGTAGTAACACGAGCACGGGGATGATTTCTAACCGGCCGATCCACATATTGATCATCAGCATGATTTTCGCTACGGGATCCATTGACATCGTTGTCAACCCAACAGATAACCCCACGTTCCCTTGCGCTGAACACACCTCGAAGAGGATGTTCCCGATGGTCTGGCTGGGGTAGATGAAGGAAATGACAAAGAAACCAGCGATGAGCATCAGCACCCAGATAAAAGAGACGATCGCCGCCTCGTTGACAAGATCCACCGCTTCTTTCTCAGGAAGAGCTCGTCCACCAAATCTTCTGATGAACACCCGTCGTGAAAACGAAATGCTACGCTTCACCCTCCAACCTGCACCTTTGGTCAAGAGAATCGCCCGGAAAAGCTTGATGCCTCCAGCTGTTGATCCAGCAGCTCCTCCGATGATCATCGCAATCGACAGCAGTAGTTTTGCGGAATCTGTCCAGGTGTTGACATCCACGGTGTACAAACCGGTACACGTCAACGCAGAGACGAACTGGAACCCGGAGTCGCGGATAACGAGCAAGAGGTTACCGCTGTTCTGAAGGTTCTGATGCTGTATGTTGATAAACACCAGCAATGCGACACCCGTAAGAATGATAGCGATCATCGCCTTAAGCTGGGTGTCAGCAAAAAAACGTCTCGTCCTGGCTTTCAATAAATCATAATGCGCCGCAAACGCAATCGCCCCTGCAAGCATCAGCAGGACGATGTAAAGTTGGCTGAGCGTCGAAAAACCAGCGATACTATTATCTGTGACGCTAAACCCACCGGTCGCAAGCGCGGTCATCGCATGGTTCAAGGACTGCCACATGCTCATCCCATTTGAGAAGAAGTAACTGATGATCATCAGCCCAATGATCCCCACTATGGTATAGAACAAGAAGATCCACCAGATGGTCCGAACCGTCGATACGATCGACGGATGAGTACGTTTCTCCCGAGCTTCTCCTCGATATAGTACATAGGATCCAACCCCTGGTCGAGCAAGAATCGACAGCGTCAGCACAATGACCCCGACACCCCCGATCCACTGGATCCAGGTACGCCAGAACTGCAGGCTGTAGGGGAGTAACTGCTCTTTATCCACCATGGTCAGTCCGGTGCCTGTCCAACCTGACATCGACTCAAAGAAAGCTGACAACAGGTCCATGGAAGCACCGCTGTTCAGGTGATAAGGCATCATAAGGAAAGGGATGGTGCTGATGAGGGGGATGAACACCCATCCTAGTGCCGCGGTCACCATAGCGCTTTTGAAGTTCGCAGGCTCTGCGTGCTGGAATAGAAAAAACATAAAAGAACCTAAGAGGAGGAATAGTAGACAGGTGATGAGCAGAGGGAATAGTGCATAGTACTCATGAAAATATAGTGGTACCAGCAGAGGGACAAAGCTCATCGCACCGACAGCGACGAATATGTTGCTTAAATCCCTGAGAACCGTTTTCAGGTCACTCATTTTTTACCGCTCCATCCTCATGAACACCTCCCTTGCTATCAAGGAGGTCCGAAGGTAGAAAAAATCCCTGTGTTATCGTATGGTCATAACTCGGAAGATTGCTCCGGTTCCCTTCAACTCTGCTTGTATCTTATCAGCGAAAGCGACTATTTCTTTTGGGCTTACGATCCTGTTCCAGTCATACAGGAAATCGTGTTCACCAATTCCTGGTTTCAATCCTAGTAACATAAGTTTTTTTTGTATCTCTGATGGTTTTTCGCCATCTGCGCTCATATAGAGATCGACGTAGGTTTCCATAGACTCACGAGAAGCACAAGCTGCTTCGTAGATAAAAATATTGCGAAAAAGTAGACAAGGGAGGCGGTTTTTTCCTTCTCAGCAGACGCTCACAGAAAAGAAATGATCGATGAATTATCACGTTTTACCAACTTTTAAGAATCATGCGGAGATGTTCTCTTTTACTGATACTGGACCTATAGCATAGCCTGGATTGGGTGGTAGTCTCCTAAGCTGTAGACCGCGGGTTCGAATCCCGTTTGAGACGATCAGGGTACAGCAACGATAAAACTGGAAGAAAAGACCATTTGGTGGTTCCCCAGGGCATTTCTCCATCAATTATTATCACCTATAAAAAACGAAAAGTCCTCTCCAAGGCCATATTTTT
>CAZLDE010000030.1:6277-11820 GCA_964558215.1 uncultured Thermoplasmatales archaeon | reverse complement strand
TTTATATACCTTTCTTACATACGGTTACAATCGAACTGTGATAGATATGAAGATTCCCAGGAAAATCAAACGATACTGTCCGTTCTGCAAAAAACACACACTTCACGAAGTTGACAAGATGAAAAAAAGGAAAGCAAGCGAGCTGAAACGAGGACAACGACGATTCAGACGAGCGACCAGCGGATATGGAGGTTTCCCCAGGCCAAAACCAGAGGGACGTGAGAAAACAAGCAGGCGTATAGCGACACGATTCACATGTACTGTATGTAAAAAGATGCATCAACCACCAAGCATACGGTCAAAAAAATTTGAAATAGAAGGTGAGTAGCAACATGAATCAACCTAAGAGCAAGTTCATTAAAGTACGATGCAATGACTGTGAAAATGAACAAGTTCTTTTTGATAAGGCAAGTACCACCGTTCTCTGCCATATCTGTGGCAGTAAACTTGCAACCCCTGGTGGCGGGAAAGCCCGGATAAAAGGAACCATTTTAGAAACCATTGAATAAGGTTTTTTTCCATGCAAAAAAAGGAGTACCCTGAAGAAGGAGAACTCGTTGTTGGTACAATAACCAAGGTCCAAGGTTTTGGTGCGTTTGTATCACTTGATGAATACCCAAATAAAGAAGGATTTATCCATATTTCTGAGATAGCGACCGGTTGGGTCAAACGTATCCGTAATTTTGTAAGAGAAAGGCAAAAAGTTGTCTGTAAAGTCGTTCATGTCGATACAGCAAAAAAACACATCGATTTATCTCTGAAGAAGGTTAATGACCATCAACGACGAGAAAAAATACAGGACTGGAAGAATGCGCAGAAGGCAACCAAGCTTTTTGAGATGGTTGCCCAAATGCTGAGTAAGACCGTTGAACAGTGTTACTCGGAATTCGGCGATGCATTGGTAAAGAAATATGGAACAATGTATGCAGCATTTGAGGAATGCGCCTATGACGCAAACACCCTGAAGAACGATGGTTTCTCAGGAGATTGGCTGAAGAAATTCGAGGAGGTTGCGAAGGGGAGCATCACCGTTCCCTTCGTTGAAATAAAAGGGATGTTACTTCTTACCTCTTATCTCCCTGATGGCATTAGCTATATTAAGGAGGCTCTCAGCCTTGCGGAGAAAAGTGAGTTTGATGACGTGGCCATCGATGTGAAGTATATCGGTGCGCCTCGCTATATGATCAAAGTAAAAGCTCCGGATTATAAAGTTGCAGAGTCACAGATGAAAAAAGCAGTTGAACGTGTGGAAGCATACATGAAAAAGATGAAAGGTGAATGCGAGTTTCAACGCGAAGTAGAAGAATAATGTCTGAAATACTTTATTGTAAGAATTGTCAGCGATATACTCTCCATCCGATTTGTAGCTCATGCAAAGAAAAAACAGTCTCGCATAAACCGGCACGCTTCTCGCCACAGGATCATTATGGGAAGTACCGTCGGGCTTTAAAAAAAAGAAATGGGGAAGAACTGAGACAATGAACCTAGTAGAGATAAAATATCTTGAGAAAAAACCCAAGCTGAAAAATCCAATTTTTATCGAAGGTTTACCTGGTATTGGTAATGTCGGGAAACTTGCCGTTGAACATCTTATCGATACGATGAAAGCAAGAAAATTCGCTGAGATGTACAGCAAAGATTTTCCTCCGCAGGTGTTCATAAACCCCGATGGGACGGTGAAGTTAGTCAATAATGAGTTTTTCTATTGGAAAGCAAAGCGCAGAGGTCAACATGATATCATTCTGTTGACCGGTGATTATCAAGGTCTCTCGTCACAAGGACAATATGAGCTTGCTGAATCCATCCTTGATGTCGTTCAAGATCTTGGTGTGAAGCAAATGTTCACTCTTGGAGGGTATGGTCTTGGTCGGGAGATTAAAGAACCAAAAGTGCTTTTTGCTACCACCGATGCTCATCTGGTCAAATCCATGAAAAAATATGGGGCTGTTTTTAAGAAAAACGAGCCTGGCGGAGGCATCATTGGTGCCAGTGGCCTTTTACTTGGATTAGGGAAGCTTCGAGGGATAATTGGTACTTGTTTTATGGGTGAAACACCTGGGTATCTTGTCGATCCGAAGAGTGCCAAAGCGGTCTTAAAGGTTCTTACCAAAGCAGTGAATGTCGATATCGATCTCTCACGACTTGAGGAGAAAGCAAAAGAGATTGAATACATCGCTCAGCAACTCAATGAGATGGAAACCATGACCAAAGAAAAACCAGATGACATTCGATACATCGGGTAATCTTTTTTTTTTCTTATTCAGTTTTATTTTCACCAAATAAAAAAAAGCGAATGAACGGAGAGTTTATCACTTTAAACCAAGTATGAAGAAAAGCTGTGGCTTATGATTGTTTTTGAATTTCTTTTTCAAACTGTTCCAAGTCATAGATAACCTGTGAACCTGTTGTATGTTTCTCTCTATCAAGAAAATAGGAGGTAATGCCTATTTTCTGTGGAGAGCGATAATCAAATTCATTATGGTCACCAACATGAATCATTTCTTGTGGCGTAATGTTTAGTTGTTTGCAGACCATCGCATAGAAATCCGTGACCTTTTTGACCGTATGGAAATCTGAGGTCGAAGAGAACACCCGGGAGAAATAGCTATCAAGATTCGTTTGGGTTAGTTGTACTTCTATGAATTCTTTCTTCGCATTTGAACTGATGATAAGTGTATATTTGTTTGATAATCGTTTCAGTACAGAAGGAACTTCTGGGTAAATCTCTGCGTTCCTACGGAATTGATCAAGCATTTTTTTCCAATCTGCTGGAAGCTTGAAGCGGTCAAACCAGTATCCTGGGTCGTACCATTCAATCCGATTATCCCCGATTTTTTCATACTCCTCAAAAAGAATCTGTTTTGCAGTTTTCACATCAACTTGATGTTGTGTCGCGTAGAGTGCGGGGACTCCCTCAAGCCAGAAGGCATCTGCGAAGGTGTGTTTTGCGATTGTACCATCAAAATCAAAGGAGATGACCTTAATCATAGGGTTGTCAGATACATTCAATGGTGTTTAAAAAGTATTCGATGAAACCCACAGGTACCTGGTTAAAATGAGATATTTAGGTTGTTTTTTGTTTTCCTTTTTTCATCCATTGATATCCGATGACTGCGATTATACCTGCTAGGATTAGGACCAGTGCGATGCTTACCGCTGTTGCTACGTTCACATCCGTTGGGGTATTTGGTTGTGTCATCCGTTTCATCCAGATGCCGAAAAACGCCCAGAGGACGACAAGGCTAAAGGCGACATCTTTCCGTAACACAAGCATAAGGAACGTAAGCAAGGTCCCGACTGCTATTATGAGAACAGTCCAGAGTAACGGTTCGATACCAAAGCCATCCCAGTTCACTGAGACAAGAAACGCGGTAACATTTGCTATAGTCGCAACTGTGATCCAGCCAAGATAGACGCTCATAGGTACATGGACGAAGAGTTTCTCTTTCATCGGAACCATTGATCGACCAATGTTGAGACGTTGATACATCAACAGTAGTGAAACGAGCAGGACAATCATCATAAGTAATGACAGCCCCACGTACTCATAATGCCACAGGAAAATCCAAGCACTGTTTGCTACACTACTGAGAATGAACAAGTATGTTATCTGTTCAAGAAAAGGCATTTTTATCTCGTCTTTCTTGAAGAAATCTCGTACCTGGTAGAATGCAAAGACGATCCAGAGGATGTAAATGACACTCCAGATGGAAAAGGTAATTCCCGCGGGGACGAAGAGGTTAGGTAAATTATCAGACAGCTCTTGAGTGGTTTTTCCATTGAGCGGAAGAATCACTGCAAGGGCGTTGATAACAATGGTGAAAATTACTGCAAGGACATTGCCAGCCTGAAGGATTCGTTTTTTTCCTCGTGGTGTCATACTCTCACTGCTTGATGAAGTATGCATAGCCCTAAAATAAGCTTTTGTGTTTCAGTGATGAGCTTGTTCACTCTTCTTATCGAGGACAGGAGGCTAATTTATGTTTCAACAAATAGTGCTGATGGTATTCTTCCGCAGGATAAAAAATGGTTGCTTTCAAAATTTCAGTGACTATCTTTTTTCTGTTTTTTCCTGATTGTTCAAGATTCTTTTTTGATTGTTCTGCTTGTTTTTTTTGTTCCTCCGAATGATAGAATATGGCGGATCGGTATTGCGTTCCAATGTCTGGTCCCTGACGATTTTTCGTTGTTGGATCATGAATATCCCAAAAAACAGTGAGTAATTCTTCGTAGGAGATTTTCTTTGGGTCAAATGTTATTTCTACAGCTTCTGCATGACCGGTGTTATCTGTACAAACATCCTCGTACGTTGGATTTTTTGTTGTTCCACCTATGTATCCGACGGTTGTTGACACAACCCCTTTGAGTTGTCGGAAGGCTTCTTCGACATGCCAGAAACATCCTGCTGCAAATGTTGCTTTTTCCATATTATATCTCCACTGAAAACAGATGAGGGCAGTTTTTCTATTAATAGTTTTTTCTTTTTCTCTGAAAGGAATTTTTTTAAAATTTATTTATCGATTCCTGTGGGAAAAATTTTTCTTGCTGGAATTTTTTGGCTCGTTGTTTGATGACTTCAGTTAATGTATCTGCGATACCCTCGAGACTTTCGTCAATGTCTTTGAGGGAGTATCGTTTCGTCGCAAATCCTTCTTTGAATGATTCTTCATCTTTCATCAGGTCGATGACGAGTTGTTCTGGGTCTAGGTTGTGGTGTTCACCATCGATACCAATGTAGAGGTGAGCATCCCGAACGGTGATATCAACGTGCTTTGAGCTATTATAGGATTCCAGCTCGCAGAACACACCCCGTTTCCGTAATGACTCATAGAGTTTTAGCGCATGCGGTGAAGCCCGTTTTTCGCGTTGATGATGCATACAGAGTGGTTTTCCAAAATTTGACATGGAGTAATCATATTCTGTTTTTGGGAGCTTGATGTTGCAGACTTCACAGAAATAATCTTGCGAATTAATGTCTCGTTTTAAATCTCTTTCAAGTTTTGCTAGTTTGACTAGTTTGTTGTCTTGATCTATTTTCTCGTGTATCATCTGGAGAACTTCACGGAGGCTGAGTGCATCGATGGTTATTTTGTATTTTATGCTGAGTAATTTGACGAGCTCCTCCAATAAATCCTCTGGGTATTTCCCTTGGTATTTCTCAACAAAATTATAGATGATGTCATTTGCTTTGTTATCGTTAATCTTGTCCAAGAGTTGCATTAAATGAAATGTGTAGCACTCGTTACATACAATCTTCCCATCAGGTAATTTTCGATACGATGTCCAGAGTCTTTTGCTACATCTCTCGCAGTTGAATATTTTGTCCCATCCCATATGAAGCCCATACCAAATATCATCTCCCAATTTATATATCTTTTCAATCTTTTCTATTCTATGGGATAAATAGTCTATGAACAGAAATAGAGTGAAACCTATTAAAACCAAAGACCCCTTATCTTGGTATAAACGTTATTTGGTATGCCATTTATCTTTTTTATTAATTTTTTAAACTTAACCAAAATGGCCAGTCAATACCAATAATC
>CAZLDE010000030.1:2474-6267 GCA_964558215.1 uncultured Thermoplasmatales archaeon | reverse complement strand
AAAAAAATATATTATTGAGCTTTCTTAAAATAAAGGAAAAAACAATAAAAAAATATATATGGTGATACTATTTCCTTATTGCTAGTAGGGATTTCCTGTGAACGAAGAAGACATGAAAACGTTTCTAGACGATTTCAAGAAAGCAAATATGGATAAAAAGCTTGACATGTGGTACTATGCAGTTGACCAAGAAGCACTCTGGGAAGAGATTCTGGCAGAAATGTCAATGATCGCGCAAGCAGCAAACCCTCAGAAAGGAAAAATAGCAGAAGAAGAGTGAAGGTATCACCAATGAATGAGGATGATAAAAAAGAGCTTATCGAGGAGTTCAAGAAAGGCGATGGTGCAAAACGCCTTGACCTGTGGGACTACGCACTCGCCCAACAAGTCCTCTGGGAAAATATTATCGCTGATCTGCAGAAAATCGCCCATCAGCAAGGTGTTGACAAGGAGCTTGATAAGCGAATCGAAGACGACATGAACGGTCTAGAAAAATAAATGTTTTCTCTATCATACGACTTCTTTATTTTTTAACACAAATTGATTTTTTTTTTTTTAAAAAATCGACAAGGAAGGAAGAGGCAGGTCTTTTCTTTTTTTGCCTTCTTTGTTGTCGTCGTACTAGAACAATGCGATGAATAATGAAAAACCATCAATATCTTCAAGAGAAATAACGAAAACTATCATCGATTTCATTTTTGTTTTTCACCGTCATTTTAATAAATAACCTCCGGTATTGTTAGAATCACGAAGGAGGCCGTATCAATGAAACCACTCTGGGTTGCAGTTGTCTGTATCCTGCTTATCATACCCGTTTCCCAAGCGATGTTTAATGAATCAGCGGTTACTTGTATAACGGAGAATTCTCATAGCGCGTTGTTGGATGGAGGCTGGTTAGAACAACAAGATAACATTACGATTCTTCATGTCAGTGGAACACATTATCAGATGGGATATCAACATGGGTCTCTCCTGAAAGACAAAGTCCAGGAGAACATCCGGGCTTTTTTGAATTACGCTAAGGCGTATCTCAGCATCGATGAGTTGCTGCAGTTGTGGAATGTCTCCTCGCCATACGTACCCTCTCAGTATATAGAGGAAATTCAGGGTATCGCTGATGGAGCGAATATCACCTTTTCTGATATTATCGCCTCTATCATGGCCGTAGAGTACTCAGATCATGGGTGTTTTGGGATTGCCGCATGGGGCTCAGCCACCGCCGACGGGGCGTTGTATCATGCCCGGAGTTTTGATTTACCATCGAACATTCAAGACCCGGAAAGTGGACACTATGCTCATGAAAATACTATCCTTGTTGTCCGGAATCCAGAGAATGGGTCTGCTTCGATTAGCCCCTCAATTGCCGGGTCATTTCATACTGGGGGCGGTCTAAACATCCATGGGGTCTCACTTGGAATACAGATCTGCTGGAGCAAGGATCAGACGTTTGAGGGAAATCCATATCATTTCCGTGTTCAGGAGGTCCTTGATACCGCGAAAAATGCTACTGAGGCTCTTCAGATACTGAACACGAATCGGACCCATGGGTTCAACTTCATCATATCGCAGTCAGACCCTGCCGAAGGTTTTATTCTTGAACAAACAGCTAATCATACTTATATTGGGTCTCACAATGATTCGATTGAAAATACAAACCCGTTTTGGGGTATTAATCATGTGGTGCGACGAACGAATGTTTTTATTGATCCAACGATAGCAAAAACCCAGCGAAGCCCCTATAACCCCGCCGGATTGATTGGTTTTTTCAAACTGCTGTTCTTTCAAAAAAGCAGCCCGTACTTTGCTGTTTACCAGCTGTATAAGTCCGTCAGTAAACAAATTTTTATCGCCTGGGGGAATCTGACCCTGAATGAAACCATGACGGTTTTAAAAAACGGGTATCTTGCAGAGGATTTTCCACTCCTGCGTTTGATTGAGCGATTGGGAACGGGGACTGGGATGGCAGAGGCATGGAACCAATGGGTCGTCTGTGGCGCGACTGGTGATATCGTAGTCAGTTTTGCTACCCATGACCAGATGGCGTTTCGGACTGAATCACACTATTTTAACTTAAACGATTTACTAGATGCGGCTCCCCTGTAACATCTTTTTTTTCTCAGTACCATAATATACTTCATACTGAATGCTTCCGTGCATGCAAATTCCCCGGATTGATTTTTTCGAATGGTTACTTCAGAATGCATCGAAGGCTACGTATAATCTCGCGTTTAGCAATGCTCCTGGGTTGACACTAGAAGACTATCAACAATATTGCGGTTTTTCCCTTCCCAAGGAATTCGATCTTGGTATGAATATGCAATCAGGCGCTTCTGAGTTAATAGAGTCTCTCTGCGAAATGTACGGTTGTGCACCTGAAAATGTCGTAACAACCACAGGGGCATCAGAGGCAAATTTCCTTGTGTTTTCCTCATTTCTTGAAAGGAGTGATGATTTCGTTATTGAAAAACCAGGGTACCAACCGATGTGGCTTACCCCTGAGATGCTTGGTGCTCGACGGATTTGCTGGCCAAGGGTTTTTCAAGACAAGTTCAGAGCTGATGCCACGTCACTTCAGGATATTATCACGCAAAAAACAAAGCTTGTTGTTCTTACGAACCTTCATAATCCTAGTGGTGTTCTAACCGATAAAAACATTGTTCGAAAAATAGCTTCGGTGGCTGAAGACCATCATGCGTCTGTCTTGGTTGATGAAATCTTTCTTGATGGATCGTTTACGTCACAGTCTTCCTCATTTGGCCCTTCAAATGTCATTGTCACCTCAAGTCCAACCAAGATTTATGGCATCGGGGGGCTTCATACGGGCTGGATTATCGCTCCGAAAGAAGTTGCAGTCCGGTGTCAGAATTTGAAAGCTCATATCACAGGGGCATCCTCGTACATTTCGGAGATACTGACTGCGCATGTATTGAAAAATTCCCGCGAAGGGCTAATCGAACGGTTTCATAAACGGTCCAAGACGAATCTTGAATCTCTGAGAAAATGGTTAGATTCTCATAGCGAATGGTTTGAATGGGTACGACCGGATGGTGGGATTATTTGTTTCCCGAGGTTTTTCACGAAATGTTCCTCCATGGAAATCTGCAAACATTTGTTAGAAACCCAAAACGTTTTAGTAAACCCAGGGATACTCTTTGGCTGGGAAGGTTTTATTCGGATATCGTATGGTTGTGCTCCTTCTTTGTTTCAGGATGCATTGGATGCGTTAGAAAGAGGATTGCGTAGTCTTAAGTGATGTCTTTAGGAGTATTTTTTCCGTAAGAGACCTATGCTTACGATAAGAGCACCAAGTAAGAGGATAAGCTCAAAACCTGGGGTTGATGTATCATTTTCGTTATTATCTTGTCCGACGATGATTTGTGCTGTTTTAGATCCGCCTTGGTTGCATGATGCATACACGTCGATAACATCTCCGGTTGTTGCATTGACTTTGTAGATGTAGCTAAAACTGTTGGTCGTTGGTTGGTTTGTATATAGCGAGGTATTGTAGATTTCTCCATTTTTCTTTATCTCTATTTTTGAGATGTAATGGATTGTTGCCGAGGTGACTTGATGGGAGATGGTGACCTGTAAGTCTTGGTTTTCGGTGTTGTAGGTGGCTTTCATGGTTGCTGGCGCATGGGCACAGACCAAGGGAATGATACAACTGATTGATAAACAAAAAATGAGAATATAGGGGATATATCTCCTAAAAATCAGTAGCCTTTTTTGTTGAGATCTTTTTTTTGTTTTCATATGCATCTCCCTTGGATATTTTGTCTATATGATATATCTT
>CAZLDE010000030.1:0-2464 GCA_964558215.1 uncultured Thermoplasmatales archaeon | reverse complement strand
AAAGTATACCTAATAAAAGATGGATTGCACCAACAAAAAGCGCCAGATATCCAAACCAAAAATGCCACTGCACAGGAATCTTCGTCTTTCCCTTCTTCCGAAGAAACACAATCATACCAGTAATAATAAATAAAAGAAAAGAAAGAACACCCAGGTACACAACAAAAGGAATACCACCAATCAAATAGTAACTTATTTCTTGTAACATACGATCACTTCATCATCCACTATTTGTAAATACTTTCCTCTTTTTATGGTATTGCCACGATGAGTTGTGAACTCCTGGTCATATATGTTTTTATAACGAAACAATGATTAGATTTCATGAAAATCACGCATGTTCGCAAAAGAACCGGAGAAATCGTTCCTTTTAATGCTGAAAAAATTACAATCGCTATACAAAAAGCAATGCGTGCGTTACATCTAAAAAATGGAAAGAAGGCTGAAACACTCACCAGGAAGATCATTGAATCACTCGAAGAAAAACAATCCTCTTTTTATCAAGGCATTCCAACCATCGAACAGATTCAAGATACCGTTGAAGAGATCCTTGAAAAAAGAGAAGAACGTCTCTACAAAGCATACTCCTTATATCGACGATCCCGAGGAATTGCTCGTGAAATACGACACTATTTCAAGATACATGACGATTTGAAACTCGACGTCAATGCTCTGAAAGTCCTCCAAGAACGATATCTTTTAAAAAACGAGGACGGCAAGATAATTGAGACACCCACACGACTGTTCCAGCGAGTCGCACATGCAATCGCAGAACAAGACCGTCTCTATGGAAAGGATCCCAAAAAAACAGAGGAACGATTCTTTACTGCACTCAGAAATGGGGAGTTCCTGCCCAACTCACCAACCCTCATGAACGCAGGAACCAAACTTGGCCAGCTGTCTGCCTGTTTTGTCCTGCCGATCGAAGACAGTCTGGACGGCATCTTCACCACCCTAAAAAACATGGCATTGATCCAACAATCTGGTGGAGGAACTGGTTTTAGTTTCAGCAATCTGCGGGAAAAAGGAGCGATAGTAAAAAGCACCAAAGGAGTCGCTAGTGGACCGATCTCATTTATGCGTATCTTTGACAGCACAACTGATGTGATAAAACAAGGTGGAAAACGTCGAGGTGCCAATATCGGAATCCTCCATTGTACACATCCTGATATCCCAGATTTTGTGACTGCGAAAAGCGGGAAACGGCTTACGAATTTTAACATCTCTGTTGCCATGACTGATTCGTTCATGAAAAAAGTGCAACAACATGGGAAAGTACTCTTACGTAGCCCAAAGAATGGAAAAATTATTCAGAAGATCAACGCAGCAGACCTCTTTGAGATGATCGTCCACAACGCTTGGGAGACTGGAGATCCTGGTCTGTTATTCATTGATGAGATAAATAGAAAACACCCGCTCAAAAACCTAGGAACAATTGAGGCGACAAACCCCTGCGGCGAGGTCCCTCTCTTGGCATATGAATCCTGTAACCTTGGGAGCATTAATCTAGCAAGGATGACACACAACGGAAAAATCAACTGGAAAAAACTACGAGAAACCACTAGACTGGCAGTCCATTTTCTCGATAATGTCATCGATGCAAATGTCTATCCCTTAAAAGAAACAGAAACGATTACAAAAGCAAACAGAAAGATCGGTGTGGGTGTCATGGGATTTGCAGACCTTCTCTTCCTCCTGAAAATCCCGTACGATAGCAAAGAAGCATTACACCTTGGTCAACGACTCATCAAGTTCATCGCAAAAGAAGCACGGGAAAAATCAGTAGAACTTGGAAAAGAACGTGGATCGTTTCCAAATTTCAAAAACAGCACCTGGGCAAAGCGCTATCCAGCGATGCGCAATGCGACCTGTGTCACAATCGCACCTACTGGGACCATCAGTATCATCGCTGGATGTTCCTCAGGAATCGAACCGGTGTTTGCGTTAGCATTCCTCCGAAGAGTAATGGAAGGAAAACAGTTACCTGAGATTAATGAGACATTCAAAAAAGAATTGATACGACGAGACCTCTATTCTGATGAATTGATTTATCAAATTTCCAGAACAGGGAATATAAAACGCCTAAAACTACCAACGGATTTGAAGAAAATCTTTGTCACTTCACTAGATATACCTCCAAAGTTCCATGTCCAGATGCAGGCTACCTTCCAGCGACATGTTGATAACGCAGTCAGTAAGACCGTCAACATCCCCAAAGATGCCACACTTGAAGATGTTCGAGAAATATACCTTCTTGCTTGGAAACTAAACTGCAAAGGTATCACAGTGTACCGGTACGGAAGCAAATCCGAACAGGTCCTGTATCTTGGCACCGGAAAACCAATCGTGGTAACAACAGATTATGCAGGTGGATGTCCCACAGGGTTATGTCCCCTTTAATGGTTTCAAAAGGCTTCATCCCGAAATAGATAATTAGGGAGGCAAAGTTCTCTTTTCTGCTGGA
>CAZLDE010000029.1:0-12491 GCA_964558215.1 uncultured Thermoplasmatales archaeon | reverse complement strand
CAAATGCACTCACTTCATATACACATTTTAATTTTCACTTGCCGAACTACTGAGAAGAAAACAAGAGAAAAAAAAAAGATGTTTACGAAACAAGGAGACTCCCTTGTTCGTAGCGTTTCGTGAGTTTTTGTAGCATATCCTTGGTCATGTCTGCAAGCTTGTACTTCGGTTTCCAACCCCATTCTTTCCGAGCTGCACTATCATCGATAGAGCGAGGCCAGGAGTCGGCAATCGCCTGTCGGAAGTCTGGTTTATACTCACAGGTGAACTCAGAGATATGCTTTGTGATTTCGTGAACAAGCTCTTCAGCAGAAAAACTCATAGAAGCAAAATTGAAATCACAATGATGTTTCAGTTTTAAGACATCGGCATCCATAAGGTCAAGAGTTCCCTTTAAACAATCAGGCATATACATCATTGGAAGGGTGGTGTCTGCTCGCAAGAAGCAAGTGTATTTTTTCTGTTTAATTGCTTCATAGAAGATTTCCACAGCATAATCAGTCGTTCCCCCTCCAGGGAGCGTCTCACTGCTGATGATACCTGGATAACGTATTCCACGGACATCAAGGTTAAATCGTTTGACATAATAATCCCCAAGGAGTTCCCCAGCTACCTTGGTCACCCCGTACATTGTTTTTGGTTTTAAGACGGTCTCCTGAGGCGTGTTATCTCGAGGGGTTTCCGGGCCGAAAACTGCAATAGAGCTTGGGACAAATACCCGAACCATACTATGTTCCCGGGCGACCTCTAGCACATTATATAACCCATTGATATTAACGTCCCAACACAAAAGAGGTTTTTCCTCTCCAATTGCTGAAAGAATTGCAGCCATATTATAGATCGTGTCGATATCGTAGTCCTGCACGACCTTTTCAATAGTCTCGCGTTTACAGATGTCAATGTATTCAAAGGGACCTGAGTTGAGAAGTTCAGTACTTGGTTTAGTTTTTCGTCCAGTCGCAAGAACGTTATCGTTTCCAAATTTTTTCCGGAGCATCGTCGTAAGTTCCGAACCGATTTGACCGACAGCACCGGTAACCAAAATCTTTTTCATCCGTTGTTGTGCCATAGCAATTAAACCCCCAAATTGTTTTCTCTCACAGGTATCATGATTTCGTATAGATACTTTACTGTTCACCAGTGTATTCTCTATCCTCTGAAATCCCTTCTAATCTCTTTGGAGGGCCTGGATGGATGATATATCCTTTTCGCTTTTTTCGCCATTTTCCCCATTGGGCAAGCACAAGGGGTAAGATCAAAATAGAAGAGGTAAACGTATAAACAAGCGTGAGTGCTGTGATAATACCAAACTGTTGTTGCGGTGGAATCGGTGCAAAAGCAAGAATACCAAATCCAAACATGGAAGACAGAGCAGCAATTAGAATAGCACTGCCTGTACGGGATATCGTCTCAGTTACTGCCCGTGACACATCTCCGGTTTGATCAGCAACAAAGCGGAATCGTTCCGTGATATAACAAGCATAATCGATACCGACACCGATAGTGATACTGGTGACTGTGATGGTTAAGATGTTCAACGTATATCCAATAAAATACATGCTTCCCAGTACCCAGATGATTGAAATGGTCACTGGAATCATTGCGATTAGACCAAGGACAGGGTTGCGATAAATCAATGACAACATAATCGCAGCAAGGATAAAACAAATACCGGTTGAAAGAATCTGACTTTCAGTCATGTTTTTCAGTATAGATAAGGTGATAAGCAGATTACCAGTGACAATGGATGTCGCATCACCATAATCTGCAAGGTCATCATTTAACTCCTGTTTTAATTGTTCAAACTTTTTTGTCATATCATCGCTACTTGAGCCAAGATCGATATAGATGCGAAGAATTGTGGCAGAATATTCGTTTCCATCCTTATGCAGAAGGCCAGATACTTGCATGTTATATTCAGCACTGTTGACGAGATAATCATAAGTCTTTTTTACATCAGAATCAGTTCTGGGCAGCCCCGTTGTTTCATCAATGTTTAAGAACTCGTAAAGGGAATGGTTATTTGTGACAGCATGTTGGATAACAGAGTAAATGCTTTCCGTTTTTGTGCTCCCATCAGATCGACGAGCCACAAAAAGGTCGTCTGTCATCTTTTCATGTGAAAAGCGAAGACCGTCTAGCAATTTAACAGTCGCGACTTTCCCTTCAATAAGTATGTATTCTTGATCCTGGCTTGAGAACGGAAAATCTTCACCAATCTTCGAAAAAAGCTGCAGTGCTTGATTATCCTGAGGGATAAACTGATTCATACTAAAGCCAGATTTCAATTGAGTCACCGCAGAGCCCATTACCAGGCAAATGAGGATGGTTACCAAGAAAACCTTTTTCTGATGAAGCAAAAGCTTTTGAGCAATCCTCCCCATGATGGTGGTCATCGAAACCGTGTTTCGTTTGGAATAGGCAATAGTTGATGGTTTTCTTCGATCAATGATGTAACGCAGAGAAACCAGCAATGTCATTGTGATGATGAAGGTGTAACTAATGCCCAGGGCAAGAAAGATACCGAAATCTCTTACAGGTGGAAGTGTGGCACTAAGGAAAGAAAGGAATGCCACAAACGTAGTAAACCATGCTAGGAAAATCGCGATACCAACTTCTTTTATTGAGAGACGGATTGCCTCTGCGGGTGTTCGACCTTTTCCCCGCTCGGTTCGATAGTTAAACAATATGTTAACTGAGTATTCGACGCCTAACCCGATATTGAGTGGCAGAAGGGCAACTGCGATGATGTTAAATGAAATTCCAAGGAGAGCCATTGTGCCGAAAAGCCAAATACAGGAAAAAGCAAATACGATAATAGGGAGAACGAAATACGATGGTTTTCTAAACGCAATAAAAAGAATACAGAGAATGATAATAAAAATTGCTGGTCCAATAATCGTCATGGATTCCATAGCAACGTCATTTATCTGTGTGCTTACAATGCCTTCTCCTGTTGCTTGAATGGAGATACTGGTGTACTGTTTATCCAGGCTGTTGATTTTGTCAATGATGTTTTCATTAACCTTTGAAAGTGCGTCTGCATCACTACCTTGATAATTCAGATAAAGAATAAAAAGACTCGCTTGAGCGGATTTCGTCTCTGAATAATCTGTGGATATGAACGATAATGCATTTACCCTCAAATCGCTGAATAAATATGGTATCAGGGGATAGATCGTCGTTGAAACCCCAGTGTCGGGTGCTCGATCAGTTATGGTCCAAAGTGTCTGAATGGCAGTTAATGAGAAAGTAGATGGGAAAAGATCCATTCCGCCCATATTCTCTGTTATACCAGAAAATTCTATCAAATCGATGCCGTATCTTTGCATGACGCGCGAGAACAGTGGGCCAAGTAATCGTCTTGATTGAAGGCGTTGTAAACGATCAAATAAATAACTCGTGTTGACTACAACACGCCCCCCCGGTCGGTTCAGGACAGGAGTTTGATAATAACGAACCCCTGCGGAAAAATTCGTTAATTTTACGGGAAGCTCAAATGACCCCACTCGTAGGGAGATACCGTATTGTCTGAGTTCTTGCCGAGAGACAGTGATATTTATTTGATTTGCAACAGTGTCAAAGGTCACATTCCCTGTCTGAAGTTTCAGTGGAAAAAACATCTCTTGTCCAGGAGGTCTTAACCAGAGGTACGCAGCTGTTGTATAAGAATTCAATTGGTGGTTTCGGATATTTTGTAGAAGCTGCCGAATATTACCAAGCAGTTTATTGCCAATTTCCCAGCGAGGAACCGTCGGTTCAATTCTCACAGCAATCTGATATCCGATATCATATTCGGGAGGGAGTAACTGGTTTTCAAAATCAAGGAACCATTCCATTGTGCTAACTTGAGAAAATGGCGGCTGTAAAGGAGATGGAAAATCAGATAAGGAATATACCTCAAAAGAAAAAGTAAGTGTCTTATTATCTTTCATAAGATAGCAGTTTTTAATATCAGCACTTTCAACTGATTTCTTATTAGCACGGAGGAAGGATCGTTGATAATCAACTGGTTCGTTTGGATCATCTGTTTGAAAAAGAGGTATTCTACCAGACGGTTGTTCGTTGAGAAGATCATTAATCGCAGTCTGAAGTTGCTCATCGCTGCAGTTTTCGACCGTTTTATTAAATTCCAGTTGACAGACGGGTTCAAGAAATGTAAAAATCGATATCGTGCTGTTTACTTCGGGCATCTGTATTAGTTCTTTTTCAAGTTCATATTGATCTCGTAATGCTTCTACGCTGATGACGCTCGGGGTTTGTTCCTTTTGGACATAAAGGATTATTGTTTGCGCACTCATACCGAAATAATCAGAGATACGTTCATTTGCCTTTACTTGTTCATTGTCAGGTGCAAAATCCTCAAAATTAGTCTTAAAAGTCAACGAGGGAATGAATAGGGAAAAGACAATTGTTATCAGTAGAATTATGCCGACAACGAGCCATGGTCTTTTTTCTATAATTCTACCAAACCTATCCAGCATGATTCCTATCTTCCTTTGTATCTGTAAAATATTCTATGTTCGAGATGATGATTCATTGTACTTGTTGACTATATCGCCTTATCATTATATTAAAAATTTAATATATTAATATTGTTATTTGGTTGGTTACATCATGAGATTCCCCTGATGTTCAAAGGAAATTTAAAGCTATGTCCTCCATTTAGTAAAAGAAGAGTATAACTTTGGTTTTAAAATCGAGGATTAAGCCCCGCCTCCTTAAGGAGAACAGGGATGATTTCTTCCCAAAACAAGGCAGTGACATGAATTCCGTGAATCCCAGAGAGATTTCTGAGATCACAAATGGTTTCTAATGCGATTTGAAATCCTTCTTTTGCTGGATCAGAAGCATTCTTAATCCTCATGTATAACAGATCAGGTACATCGGTGCCAGGAACATGAAATTTCATTCGCTCCGCCATTTTTACGGATTTTAATGGAGTAACACCAGCAAGAATATGGACTTTCTTATCAAGTCCTTCTGACCGTACATCATCTATCCATTTTGAAAACTTCTCAATATTATACACACTCTGTGTTTGAATGAATTCAGCCCCGGCATCGATTTTTTTTCGTAAACGATCAACCTGAAACTCATATGGATCCGCATAAGGGTTTGCTGCGGCACCAAGAAACACACAGGGTCGTTGTGTCAGTAAAGGGTCCCCACTCTGAAAAATTCCCTTATCTCTCATGTTTTTTAGGATTTGAAGAAGCTGTATGGAATCAACGTCAAAAACTCCTCTCGCAGCGGGATGGTTACCAAATGACTGATGATCACCGGTTAGACACAGAATGTTTCGAACACCAAGAGCAGCAGCGCCAAGAACGTCACTTTGTAACGCTATTCGATTTCTATCACGACAGGTTATCTGCATGACCGGTTCGAGATTCATCTGCATGAGGATTACACAGCTCGCAAGGCTTGACATCCGAACAACCGCAGTTTGATTGTCCGTAACATTAAACGCATCCGCACAACCTCCGACAAGCTGAGCCTTTTCTTGAATTTTTTTTCCATCAGATCCCTTTGGCGGTCCAATCTCTGCAGTTATGGCAAAACGACCACAAGCTAGCACTTGTTCAAAATTACTTCGATGGCTCACAGCAAATTCTCCGTTTATACTCCATTTCTTTTGACCAATCCTTAGGTTTCTGAATTTTTAGTAAAATTTTCAAATTACCTTGTTTTTTTACTTTTTTATAAATCAAATCCCAGATGCATTCGAGATCTGAATTGACCTCGCATTTTCCATTGGAAGATCCACCACAAGGACCATTCAGCATGGATTTTGGACATCGTGCAACAGGGCAAAACCCTGCAAAGTCATCTACGAGGCATTCACCGCAAAGCATGCATCGTTTGTCAAATTCATTCAACCTGGTAATTTCTCCCAGGAATAATGTATCGGTACCAACAATCACTTCCTTCTCTGATAAAATCTCAGATACTGTTTGCACACCATTTCCACAAGCAAGAACAAGTATCTTTGCTGATCTGCTAAGCTCGGCGTCATACTTTTTAAGCAGGCGTTTATCGTTCAGTAGATGGCATGCGGGTTCAAGTATTACCCAACCTGTTACTGGGACATTGTTTTTTATAAGTAAGTCCCTTATTGATAGTATTTCTTCTTGGCCGCCAGTATGACAGATAGTTGCACATTCATTGCATCCTACAAGAAACACGGGTTTAGAATCAATCTGACGAAGAAGCTCAGCGAAATCCTTTTGTTTTGTGATAATCATTAATTTTCAAAATAGGTGAACTCATTAATAAGAATATGTTTTTCAAATCAAAAAAAAGGATAGACCCAAGATTAAATGAAAAAAAAAGATTATTAAGCACAAGAGGTTTACCTGAAATCTAGAGACCCATGGAGAAAACGATTGTACAATTCATCATTGAAAACATTTTTCTATTTCTACCGATAGGTGCCGCAGGAGTCGTTGTTACAGCAATTCTGATATTCTTACCAAAGAAAGATACTATTCCTCAACAAGAAGAATCGGCATCTGACATTATCACTCTTTTTAGCATTCGATTCGATTTGTATTTCGTAATTTATCTTTTTATTTGGATTTCAATCATTATTATTGGACTGTTCTCCAACTACATACTCCCTACTCTAATTGGCGGTGTTATCGCTGCACTCCCCCTTATTCTGCTCCAGGTACAAAAATATAAGACATCTGAGGAGCCATAACGACATGTTTTTCATAGAAATTAACCAGAATTTTGGTGAACAAACAAGACTTCTTGCTCCTTTCATTTTTGTAATCGCTATTTCATGGATCGTCCTTGTTACCTATTCCTACAAGAAATATGGAACGAAAATGACTTTGATGTATTTCTTACCAATAATCATTGCCACGCTTCTGATTGAATCAGCAGGTGTCGCAGGTGGGAGATATTACTATCCCGGCTACATACTGTATCTTTCAGTAGTTGGTGGTGCTGTTCCTCTAATCATTATAGTAGCATGGAGCGTCAATTTGTTCTTGTGTATGAACTTGGGAAAACACTTCATTTTAAAATTATATAAAAAACGTAATTTACTGCAGATAGTTTTGATTTCAGCAACGGCAGGTTTATTCGGTGTGTGTTTAGACCTATTAGAGGATCCTCTCGCCCATTATAACAACTGGTGGATATGGGAAACATCTTTAGAAGGGGTAAAATATTTTGATGTCCCGATTCTCAATTTCATCGGTTGGTTCATGTTGATTTTTTTTATGTCTAATGCTACGTTGTTAATCGAACGCTCAAAATTTTCAGATAACAGGAAGGTTCTAATCTCGATATCCTCGTTGTCAATAACTGGCGGGGTTATTTTTGTTGTCCATGGGATAATTGTAAAAGTGTTTGAATTTATCGGTCTTTCTTAAAAAAAACCCTCCTTCATATAAACCATTAAAGTAATAAAGTAAATCCCGATTATTGGAAGACATGGGTTTAAAGACCTTAACGATTGCCTGGATACGAATGATACGTCCGCCGATACTTTTTCTTTGTTGCTTTGGAGCAGTCGTAAGTGCATTAAATTGCGCATTATATATGAACGAGAGCTTGTCATATGTTCAAATTCTGTTCTTGATACTTGCACCAGCGTTCCTTTCAACAGGAACGATGTTTCACAATGACATCACAGATTTGGAATCCGATAAAATCAATAGACCAAAGAAACCGGTTCCTTCAGGATTTTTGAAAGAAAAAACAGTGTATTACACAGGGATAGCTCTTATGATTGGATCCATTTTTTTAGGATTGCTGGTCAATTTTTGGGACAAAGGTGAAATCAACTGGCAATGTGGTTTTCTGACCTTTGTTTTGGTTGTTATCGGTCTGTATTATAATTACTACGGAAAACACCATGGACTTGTTGGTCATATGGCTGTTGCGATCGGGGTTGGCGCTATACCCTATTGGGGTGCTCTGGCAGTATTTCCAAATCAACCCTTGTTGATGTTGCCATTGGCCGTAGCCATCTTCTTTCAGGAGACTGGAAGGGAGATAATGGTGTGTGCCGGTGATTATATCGGCGATATCAAAGCTGGTTTTAAGACAACTCCGGTGCGCCACGGACGAAAGCGCTCTATGCAAATTGCATTGCTGTTTTATCTCTTATTTATCCCGATATTTCCCTTATCGGCCTATGACTGGGCAGGTCTGAATATGCCTCAAGTTTTCGGGAGCGTCTACCTCATCGGTGGCTTCATTTTGGCAATATCATTAGTTACAACTTGGTTATTGACCTATAATGTGGTCATAAAGACAGATGATGAAAAAAAGATATGGAAATCATTCGAACGATATGAAAGGACTGGTACTCGGGTGATGATCATCGTTTTCCAAATTTTTATTCTTCTCGAAGTATTTTATTAATCAGAGAGCATATAAATGAGAAAAGCTCAAATATGTTTTCACTCTAACACACTTCCATGAGCAAGTTTTCTGCTTATGCAAGACTATTTCGCGTTCCAGCTATGGGGGCTCTTGGAATTGTCTCGGTCATGTTATTTTCAATCGCTGAGTTACTATCAGCAAATCTATTGATAGGTATCCCAATTGCTTGGTATGTTTTTTCTCCTTTTTTACTGAAGGACGATTATTCAAGCTAAGGATGTAAATAAAAAAAAAAATAAAAAAAAAAAGAGAAGGAAATCATGAAATATGATGTAACGGTCGTTGGAGCAGGCCCTGCAGGCTCGACAACCGCAAAGTTTCTCTCTGAAAAAGGTTTTAAAACCCTTTTAATCGATAAAGAGCAATTTCCTAGGGACAAACCATGTGGTGGAGGGTTGCCATTACGCGTATTACAACGATTCCCATATGTTGTCAATGATAAGATTATTGAAGCATACTCATCTAGTGGTACGGTTTTTTCTCCTTCATTGAGAAACCAAATCGACATCAGTAAAGACAGGCCGATAATATCCACAATCTTGAGGAAAAAATTTGATTTTGAACTACTGAATTTTGCACAGAACGCAGGTGCCGTCATTCAACAGCAAGCCCCTGTTGATTCTGTTGAAATTTCTGATGATAAGGCAAAGGTGACACTGCATCAGGGACCCAAGATTGATTCAGAGATAGTCGTTGGTGCAGATGGAGTAAACAGTGGTGTAGCAAAAGCAACTGGACTACAAAAAAAGGGTGCTGAAAAAGGTGTTTGTATCCTACAGGAGTTTGAGGTTGATGAAAAAATTATGGATCAGTATTTTACCCATTCTCGACATTGTTACATCCATTCGAGATTCAAATCAATAGGTGGATATGGGTGGGTTTTTCCAAAAAAACAACATCTGAACGTAGGGTTTGGTATTGTCCAAGCTTTGAAAAACCTAGAACAGAAACCAAATATCCTGAAATGCTATCAAGATTATGTCGCGTTGTTAAAAGAAAGCAACCTTATCCCGCAAGATTTAAAGGAAACAGAAATTAAAGGCGGAGCACTGCCGACACATCCATTAGAGAAAACCTTTGGGCGCCGACTTCTCCTTGTTGGTGATGCAGCAGGATTTATCAATCCGTTATCTGGTGAAGGAATCTATTATGCCATGGCATCAGGGAAGATTGCTGCAGAACTCATATCCGAAGCGTTAGAGAAAAATGACACGACAGAAGAATTTCTATCGAAATACCAGCTTCTTTGGCAAAAAGATTTTGGTAGAGATATTGATCTTATCTTAAAGGTTGTGAAAAGAGGAAGCGTTGAATATACAGAACGGGTTATTCACATCGCCAGTAAAGATCACAAACTGACTGATCTCATGATGGGGGTCATTGCTGGAGAATTAGGAGTTCAAGAATACAAATGGAAAATAGTCAGAAGGTTTTTTTATAGTTCGTTGAAGTATCGATTAGGTTTGTAAAAAAGGAGCAGTGATTGAAATGGATAAAAAGAAGGTATGTATCATTGGTGCAGGGATTGGTGGTTTAACTGCTGGTGCGTTACTCATTCAAAAAGGTTTTTCTGTTGATATCTTCGAAAAGGAACACACCGTTGGGGGACGGGCGGTTTCTATTGATATGTCATCTCACACTGAAGAATCTTATAAGAAGTTATTGGGACGATTTAACACACGTATTGCTTTTTCAGAACCAAGTCTTGATGAAATTTTTAAAAACAAGATGTTCGAAGGATACACCCTGGACTTAGGATTCCATATGATTGGTGGAGGAATTATTCAAAAGTTGCGTAATATTATTATGGATTACTATCAAAAAATTACTATCTACGAATCGAGGTTGTTCGAACAGAAAAACAGTCATTTTGGTTATTTTGTTACCACCGCTGATAAAATTACGATGTTACCTAATATTCTCCGGCTTCTTCTTTCTGGTGAACAAACCATGAAAGAACTGGATTCAGTCTCAATAACAGAGACAATTAAAAAATATGGGAAGGGGAAGATGAAAGCTGTGTTAGAGGTTAATACGCGGCTCATAAGTACCATTAATAATCTTGATGTGATTTCTACAGGTGAAGTGTTGAGAACCCAAAAAGACATGAGACTTCGGGGGGTGAACTACCCTAAGGGGGGGTTGTTAAAAATATCGAAAACAGTCGCTGAGTATATCCAAAAAAATGGAGGGAGAATTCATCTGAACAGTCCTGTTTCTAACATTATTATTAACAACAACAAGGCAGAGGGAGTGGTAGTAAAGGATGAAACACTCCTTTATGATTTTGTTGTGTCAAATATGATAGTACAACATCTTTTTACAATCGCTGATGAATCCCGATTTCCGCCTCCATACGTAACGATGTTGAAATCCCTTGAAGGAACTGGGAGTCTTTGTGCATATTATTCTTTGAAGGATATCAATCCAAGATTGCTAGGAAAGACATTTATTTTTATTGAAAGAGACATAGGTGTTGATGGAAACGATGCTGCAGGGATGATTGATTTCATTACTTCAAAAGCAGAAACAGGATTATCGCCCCCATCACATTATTTGATTCAGGCGTATATCATCTGTACACCAAAGGAGGCAAAAGATGAAGAGGTACTTAAAAAACTCAAAGATGCATTAGATAAGAACCTTGAACGGATCATTCCTGACTTTCGGACACACCTTCATTGGGCTGTGTATCCGACGGTATGGCACTTGGATGGTGTCGCAAAGACACTTAAAAACACAAAACCTGATATTCAAACACCTGTTGAAAACCTCTATATCATCGGTGATTGTGTAAAAGCTCCAGGAATAGGTATCAATTGTGCTATTAACTCCGCTCAGATAGTCCAAGAGATGCTTACAAAATAAAGCAATCAATAAAATTTTTATTAAATTATTTTTTAAAAATAAAAAAATATATATAATGAGAACGTCCTAATATGGATAATAGTTGCCTTACAGAGAAATAGGGCAATTAATATAATATCCATCTCTATTCACAACAACAAAATACCTCGGTATATGGTGCCGTAATGTCAATGAAATTAACGATGAAGGAACCTTATATAAAAAACAGGTTTTTGTCAAAAAAATTTAGAGGCTACTTTGATTTACTCCGTCCTTTTACTTTACTTGCACCCTTCTTTGTCTCGATGTTTATCATGTTCGCAAGCCTTGTTTACAATAACAAGTTTGTTGAATTCCCTAACTGGTGGATTATCATAGGGCAAGCGAGTCTTACCTTAGCGTTTTTAAACGGAGCATCCAATGCCTTAAACCAGGCAACAGATGTAGAATCTGATAAAATATCAAAACCGTACCGCCCTATTCCTCGTGGATTGGTGGAACGCGATGAAGCGCAAAGCATCGCCTATATCCTTTATCTGTTCGCCTTACTTCGGGCTGTGACTATCAACACCTGGTTTGGCGTGTTTGTTTTTCTCATTATGTTGTTCACCGTGGTATATTCCCTCCCACCGCGTATGAAACGATTTCTCTTTGTCAATCAAGTCTGGATAGCAATCCCGCGAGGGTTGTTCGCAATTCTTGCATCTTGGAGTGTTTTTGGGGATCCGTTTCAGATGGTGCCCTTAATGATAGGTTTTATCGCACTTACCTTCTTCATAGGAGCAATGACGACAAAAGATATCGTGGATTGTGAAGCAGACAGGAAAACTGGAACCCGGACACTCATCAACACCTATGGTATTAAAAAAGCCGCGTTTATCTCACTGCCCTTCCTCATCATTCCATTTGCACTCTTTCCAATACTGATTCATTACCAGATGATTGATCCATACTTCTTACCTTTGACCATCTTTATTATACCAAGTTTTTTCATCTTTTATCTAATGATTAAACACCATCAAAGCGAAACCTTAGAAAATGTACGAGCATGGTCGCTTATGTATATCACCTACCTTTTCTATGCAATCGTATTTACCACTCTTATCATATTAGGGGAACTAGGACAACTAGATTTTTTCATACCTGTTTAATCAAAACAAAGGAATTATCTTATTTTTATAAAATATAAGGAGAAAACAAAGGATATCTCTCTCTTTGTTCATTAAAAAGATTATTAT
>CAZLDE010000028.1:0-12719 GCA_964558215.1 uncultured Thermoplasmatales archaeon | reverse complement strand
GTTACCTACAAAACGCAGAGCTCTGGTACCTTCTACGCAAAACTCTTTGTCAACTCCACGACCTACACCTACACTTCCAATGAGTCCATCAGATTCACCGTACAGTCTTCTGGACCACCACCATCCGGTGGTCCATCAGGCGAACCTGAGCTGAATGAACCACCAGTCGCCCATGCCGGAGGACCCTACAAAGGAATTATCGACGTCCCCGTTACCTTTTCCGGCTCTCAAAGCAGCGATGACGTTGGAATCGTCGGGTACCGCTGGGACTGGGAAAACGACGGATTGTACGATACCCAATGGTTAACAACCGCAATCACCACCCACACCTACACGATGACAGGGGTCTTTACGGTCCGACTGCAAGTGAAAGATGCAGAAAACCTTACTGACTCTGGTACCAGCGTCGTCACCATCAATGGCAACAATATTTACGCTCCGGTCGCAGACGCAGACGGCCCGTACCGCGCGATGACGTATCAATCCATCAGATTTGACGGCTCTGGGAGCTACGGCATCAATGGCAGCATCGTCAACTACACCTGGAACTTTGGTGATAGCAGCATAGGATACGGGCAGACACCGACCCATACCTACGAAACAGCAGGCACATTCCTTGTCGTTCTCACCGTGATGGATTCAAATAACCTTACCTCGATTGATTCCACGACCGCACGGATAGTCCTTGATGCCAACCGAAACAACATCTCCGATATCATGGAAGAAACCATTGGTGTACCGATCACAGAATCCGATATACAGCAGATAACAGTGGCTGGTGAGATGTTTTACCTCGTTGACATCAACCAAGATTCAATACCAGATCTCCTCTATAATCCAACGACAAATACAAAAACCAACCTTGGTAACCAAGACGGAAAATCACTGTTGGATATCAATGGTGACGGTCAATGGGACTACATCTACGACCCCGTGTTTGGCACAACAACCCCGTTCAAGAGCAGCGAACAAGCCCTTGATTTTCCCTGGATTATCGCCGCGATCTTTGCCATCAGCATCATTATCCTGGTCGTACTTGTTTGGATGTACAGGACTGGACGGATCTAACAAAACTGTACTACAAAAAAAGAGTCCTACTTTTTCCTTAACATCATTATTCCTTATCGGAGCTTTCCCTAAATGTTCAGCATTTGATTACGCAAGCTTCCATCCCAAAATACATTCTCTAACAGAGCAGATGGGTTCTTCTCAAAGGTCTCTTTTTGGATTGGTGGAAGCGCATCATCAGGGACCTTTGCGGCCCAGGCGACAAACCGACGTACCATCCACCAGGTATGGGACAGCTCCGCAGCGGCATCTGTACTCAGCGGTTGTATATCCTGCCATTGATACAGGCCTTCCCCCAGGCAATGAAACACCCCCTCTTTTCTCTCCTTGATATGCCCGCCCCACCAGACAAGGTACTCAGGATGCCCGGTGCATAACACGATGCGTGCCTTCTGTTCATTGGGAAACACCTCTGTGGTGATGCAGGGTTTGTTTGAATAGACTAGTTCAATAATCCGATCGGTAAGTCGCCAGTCCCCAGCCATATAATACGTGTACAGAAAGAGGTTTTTCAGAGACGTTTGCTCTTTTTTTATGAATCGGGCTGCTTTCATTAAACCAGCAAGAAGACCACGCAGACCACCAACGTACTCCCAGGCATGAATCTGGATGTCCTTGTTTCGGGAAAACTCCTCCCGGGGATACCGCGCAAGGATTTGGACCTCACGGTCTGGTTTCTCAGGAACCACGAGGGCAGGTCCACCCCACCATCGCAACCGCACTTTCTGCGGGTCAACACCTGAAAAGATCGGATGATTTGAACAAAGACAAACATCAATCGGGATGCCTCCGGAATGGACCCGAGCTCCATCTGTAGTGATCCCTGGTGCAAACGAAAACACATAGGCGGATGCACCGATGTTCTCAGGATGGTTTCTCTGAAACGGATAGAACAACGGGAACGCAAACGACCGATAATACGATGCGACCGTAGTGATCCCTAAGGAACTCTGATGGTACTGCCGTTCAAAGAACGTCCGAGGTTTCTTCTCAGCAGTCTGAAGCGTGGTAATCAACGCAGCCCCCCCGCAGATCCCAACATATCCTCCGCCATCCTTGATAAATGCCGAGATGTTTTTCTTCCATCGCCTGGCTTTTCGTGAGAAGCGGAATCCCTTCATTACTGCATGTCCATCTCCCACGCCACCGCCAGGAACCAGCAGGACGTCGAACTCTTGGGTGTTCAACCGTCCTTTAAGAATGTCTCTGTCAAACACATAGCTAGTCTGTATGGTAAACTTTGTCTTGGGGCTTGCCCAAGAATAGTTATGTAAGATGACAGGGAAGAAATGTTTCCCGGAACCCCATCCCAATGGCTCCTCAGCAAGCACTGCGACCCGGATGACTCTCGTTCCGAGAGTATTAAAATTGATGTCTTTTTTATTCGAATGTATTTCAACCATACAGGTCACTTTGGTGGGGTGTATCCCCAGCGGTCAAGAGTGAACTTCCAGTTCTTCTCCACATGATCAAGGATTTTTTCATCGATCGTATACACGTTGGTCTTATAGTCCGCTTGATCATCAAGATACGTCTTCATCCCGGGCAAGGCGTTCTCAAACCCAGGTAGCTGTAACGTCTCATAAATATGCTTAACCTGCCCGAGCGGGTCTTTGATCAGATCCTCGTATTTGATCTCTACAAACCGGTCCTTTGGGATACGGTCTTGCTGTTCAAAGAAACTGCTCATGAGCCTGATGTAGTTCTGGGTCACCTGTGTTTCGATGACTTGGGTAGAACCCTTCTGTAACGCAAGTTTGTCGAGCACCCGCATCCGCATTTTTTTCGTTGAAAGATACACCATGTACGGGTTGCGGTAAATATGAATGAAACATGCATCCGGGAAGATTTCCAATAACGTCGACAGACGGGATGTGTTCGGAGGATTCTTAGAGAGGAATCGTTTTCCTTGGTGTGAAAACGTCACCATTTGAATGAACCATTTGTAAGTGTCCTTCCAGCGTTTTTGTTCCTCTGCTGACAGACCTTGGAAATGAATGGATTTACAGTACTGTTCCTCTGCGTTGCATGGAAAATGCAGACAATGGAAAAACGACCAAGGTGACAACACCGCGAGAGCTGCTTCATCCTCATAAGGCCCATCCATGTCTACCTTTATGGCATCCATGGGTCGTTCTGGAGGCAGGAACCATGCGAGAACCCGTTTGGTCATTCGAAGCACAAGCCCGCTGTCAGGCAACAGGGTGTCCCAGAGAGATGTGTAACAGAACTGAGGGTCGTTACTGAGTAGCTCATGCAGATACGTCGTCCCACTCCTCCAATGACCTATGATGAACACCGGTGGATGAGTAATAACCTGCTGTTCTATCTTTGTATCATATTTGATATGAAAAAGGATTCGAGCTGGGGCGGTGAACAACGACACCGCAGTCACAAACAACGCCCTATCAAGATACCGCAGGTCAATACCCCCGTTCTGCTTCACCAGGGCGATCCAGCGTCTGGTGGATATCCCAAATAAGGGATGCTGAATGCTTCGCTTTGTTTTTTTCCTATTGATGTTGTCTTTCATTTCAGGTGCCTCTGCTCTCACTATCTTTGGTGAGTGGTTTTTCAAACACACGATGTTTCTTAATGACCTCTGCGCCGGTCAGCGCAATTGTACTATGAGCATTCGTGTTCTGCTCATCAATCCAACCGACCTCTGCACCAGTGTACCCCCGGTTCTTCATCTCCAGCAGCACCTGGTAGTTCAACAACGAACCAATGTTCTTCTGCCGATGCAGTTTCTTGATGCCGATGAGATGAAGCTTCCCCCTCTTTATCTTCTGCTTCGAAGAAAGGAACTGGAGCAACTGAACCGGACCAAGCCTGCCGTTCATCTTCTGGAACACCTCATTATAATCTGGCGTCGACCAGAGATATGCGACAGGTACGCCATCCCATTCTGCGACAAGAAATAATCTTGTATCAACAAACCATCGCAGCTGCTTAATCCCAAAACGAGTTTTCACCTCCTCAGCGGAAACCGGGACGTACCCCCAGTGATCAGCAAAGGTCTCAAGAAAAAGACCAATCCACCAGCGAAACTCATGGCCGATTCGGAGTCGATTGAAGGGACGGATCTTCACCCCTGATACGAGGCATTCTTTTGCTTTTTCTTCCAGTTGTTTTGGTAATGGTTTGGACAAATCAACATGATACAGGAAAAGGTCTCGGGTTTTTTTCAACCCATACTGCTCAGCAAAGGTGACATAATACGCAGGCGAATAACTTGAGAGAAGACTGCAGCGATGCTCATAACCCATAACCAGGAAGCCACAGCCGACATCGGCACGTCCGTCGATAGGCCCACGCATCACTTTCATATGCTTGGCGATAAGCCAGTTCTCTGCAGTATCCAGTAACGCCTTGGCGCACTCAAAATCATTGACACATTCAAAGAAACCAAAGAACCCGACATCCTCACCGACCAACTTGCAGTACGACCGATCGATGATCACCGCGATACGACCAACGGTCTTGTTGTTTTTTTTTGCAAGGAACAACTGGGCTTCCGCATGGGACCAAAACGGGTTGTTCGTATGAAAAAAACTTTTGATTTCATACCAGAACGGGGCGACCCAGTATGGATTGCCTTGATAGAGTTGAAAAGGGAATTTATAAAACTCTTTTAGATTCTTTGTATCCTGCACGAGCTGGATGTCGATGTCCGAAGAGGATGTCGGTCTTGTCTCAACCGAGGGTGACACAACATCAGATTCCTTGACCGATGAAAGGGAAATGCTTCTACCTCCATACTACCAATATCATGTATCGTGTTCCGAACCAAATATTTTTACATTCTTAATAAAGATTCTTCCCAATTTCATTCCAAATCAAGCTTGGATGGGAAAAATAAATGATAAAGACGGTCATCCTGCGTCTGAGAAGAACCGCTCTTCCTTAGCTGATATAAGAAAGCAGTGTTCGGATTGCAGGATGGTTTTCTAAGAACTCAACAAGAACCTGCTGCAGCAGGTTTAACCAAACAGGGATGAACTGTACTGGTGTCGTTAAGGAAACCGGTATTGTGCCATAATCACTGGGGTTGTTTTTATTCTCCACCCGTAAAAAACCTTCAAAGGTGGTTTCTTCCTCATCAGGTGCGGTCACGGTGACAAGTACTGTTTTCTGGCCGTCCTCCGGGGTAAGGTCATCACCAGACGATGGGTTAAACGACCACTCACCCCAGGTAATCGAAGAGCTGTTTATCGTCCAATTCAGCAGCGAACCGACATCACCGATGTTCTGCACTACAAAACTCCCAGCCACCCTCGCCCCTGGTTTGATGTCAGACCAGATAAGACTTCCTGAGCATTCCAGATTCGGGGTATTTGGTAATGGGGGTTCTCCTTCTTCATAGGGGACATAGACAGTTTTGAACAGTTCACCACCGGTGTAATAGGTCCACACCGTAGATCCCTCCGGGGTCACTTCGAAGATCTTCCCGGATTCCCCGTTAGTGATAAGCGTGTTCCCATTGGACAACCGCCAGGCGCCAGACAGATGACTTGCGTAGAAACTCGTCGGTGGATTGGCTGTATACACCCATGTCTGAGTGCTTGGTCCATAAGAGCCACCTGTTTCAAGATAATACTCGCCATCCTCGTTGACCGGTGGCGTGATCTCATCGATTGTTGAATAATGACTTCCTGGGCGCGTCGCCCCGTTGTTGAACACCAGGATGTTACCCTCACCAGGACATCCGGGTTTAATCCAAGACGTGTCATGCTGCAGGTAGAATTTTTTATCATTCGTCGTGCCTCTTCGGTACGCCGCGGGGTTGCCCCATCGGTAGAGCAGGTCACCACCCTTACCGCTGTTCCCACCACTATGCCCTGCAGCCTCCTCGGTCGTTGTGCTATGATCGATGATCCATATCTCGTTGAAATTATGAACACTAATCATGATCTGATCGAATTGCTCATTATAATCAATGGAATTGGTATGCATCCAGTCCGGTTGAGTAGACGTCACATAATTCACATCGACCAGCTCGGGATGATCCTCGACCACACCATAGTTATCCTTTGATGCATCATAATCCTGAATCAGATGATCCCAGACATGCCACTCCCAGACGATCTCACCGCTGGTAGGTCCTGTTGGTTGAACTTCGATGACATGATCAGGCATAAACCCCCAGGCACTGGAAACATAGTTCGGGTTCCTCCCCGCAGCGATCGCCGCAGCCCGTGTTTTCGTCTCCCAGGCGATCAACAGCACATTCCCATTGGATAACGATTTTATGTCATGATGGGTTAACTTTCCATCTGTGTTGTACCGGAAATCCCATGCGACAGTTCCATCCCAGAGCACCTTCTGCACACCACCACCAGCGCCACCAGTCCCGGAACCAGCACCAACCCGGATGGTCCGAAGAATCGACCCATCACCAGGCCACCAGACCGTTGCACCAGGAAAATAACTACTTGACCATGATTTATTCAACGACCCATCAGCATACCGCAGATAGGTTGTTGTCGTCCACATCGGCGAATACAGGATCTGACCCTCGGTAATCATCAGTGCGTTCCCAGTTGATTGACCGATCTCTTCTGCTTGGAATACAGGTAAAAGAGAAGCCGATGCGAATAAAAACACAATGAAAAAAACCAAGAATCGATGGTTCACTTGATATTTGGGTTCTAAAGTCCGTTTTTGTCTTCCGTTATCCATGGTAACTCTCCCTTTGATATTTAACATATATTCCCTATAAATAGTTTTTTCCCAAATCTCTCCAAATTATAACACAAAATCTAAAGAACATCAGCATTCCCATCGACCATGAACCCATTTCGGAAAAAAACTTTTCAGGATGTGTTCCAAACCATTAAATACACAATCGGGAAATATCCTGGTCTTATGGAATTCGACGACCTCAAAGGCCTGGCTCTCTGCGTCAAAAACACACCACTCCCCGGGTACACCTTTCCCAATTTCCTCTACCTGCTTGCTGAAAACCATTTCAAGATCAACGCCCGGTACCTCCCCCGCATGGTCTACTCACTTGCCTTAAGCTCTGTCATGTCCCCGTTCTACATAAAAGAACGATTGCAGTTTGACAAGCACATAAAAAATTTACAGATAACAAAACCCCCTATCTTCATCATCGGCCACTGGCGCAGCGGCACAACGTATCTTCATAACGTCCTTTCTAACGACACCAACCTGGGATATTTCACTACCTTCCAAGCCTATCTCCCCGCGGTTTTCCTTGGCAATGAACGCCTTTTCAAACCACTCGTCTCAAAAAGCATCCCAGAAAAACGTCCGATGGATGAGGTGATGATGAACGCAGAGTTCCCTCAAGAGGATCAATATGCGATCGGTGCGTTCTCCCCATACTCCTACTATCATGGTTGGTGCTTCCCGCAGAACATGGAGTTGTACAACCGCTATGTCTGCATGGAAAACCTTCCTCAAGAAACCATTGAGGACTGGAAATTATTCTATCTTTATATATTGAAGAAAATAACGTTGCATCAGAATGGAAAACAACTTGTGCTGAAAAACCAGGATAACACCGGTAAGATAAAGATACTCCTTGACCTGTTCCCTGATGCGAAATTCATTTTCTTGTATCGGAACCCCTACACCTTGTATCATTCTATGATGAAGTTCATGAGACTGACGATCCCTCGGTTCTGTATCCAAACCCCTCCAAGTTTGGAGGCTGTCGAGCAAAGCATGATGGACTTGTACACCTGCATGATCAGGAAATACCTTCGGGAGCGGGACGCCATCCCCTCAGGGAACCTTGTCCAGATCCGCTATGAAGAGTTCATTAACCAGCCCATATTAGAGACACAAAAAATCTATGATGGCTTGCATTTATCAGGCTTCCAGAAAGCGAAATCAAGCTTTGAGGATTATGTGACCGCCCAGAAGAAACTCAGAACAGATAATTACGAAATTGATGATGCATTCAAACAAAAAATAGACAAGAAATGGGGTTTTGCCATCAAAGAATTCGGTTATTAACCAGGCTAAACCGTCGATCGTATGCTACGCCCATTTTGTCAGTATCTTCTCCCGGTTAAACACAGCTCTCACAAAATAAAACAATCCTAGATCCAGCAATCCATATAGTCCTGTGAACACAAGAATCATGAGTGGAGAAAGAAAGATAATACCAGATAACACTCCTAGCATGAGCACGATGACAGGCATGACGACAAACCCGCCAAGCTGCTGTGCAGCCCGGACATCAGTGACCTTTGAGGAGACCAAGACGCAGGCAAGCACGCTCATCAGGCATGTCGTCGGAGCCAGAAACAGGATCGAAAATAACCAGGTCAGGTTCGGGAGCAGCGGATAACCGACCTGTGGCAATAACACAATATCAAGCAGGATGACACCAAGACTGAATGCAAGAAGCGTCGAGCCCATCGAAGGTATAAACGCTGAGAAAATCTTACCCGCCAGCAGCTCTCCGTCAGTCGTCGGCGTCGCCAAGAGCGGTTCTAAACTACGGTTGTTCTTCTCCCCGACAATGCTATACGTCGCAATGATCGTCGGAAGCGTCGCCGGTACGATGATGAAGATCATCAGAATCATGTTAAACATGATAGGCAGTACCTGGTCGATTTCAGAAGCCTTTGTTTTTGTAAATGCAAGCTCTGAGGACACCGCAAGGATGAACCTTCCGTCCAACCTGGTTCCCTCCGAATGGGTCACAGTGACATTATCTAGATAGGACTCTCTTAGAGAACTGCCCCGGATCGTTGAATCGAGGACGGTTGCGTTTTCAAGGATACAGGACATGATGACACAATTGGAAAGTTGAACATTTCGTAAGGTTTTATGCTGCAGTACCATCGAAGTAAAGGCACTACCTTGGAGGGTTTCATTGGTCAACGGGATCACATAATCATCCGGAAGACTACCAATCTCAAGGAGACCGTCGACATCCCAGGGTCTGTCCAAAGGAATCACGGTCACCATGGGGACAAACATCATCAGCGGCAGGACCACTCCAAGTACAAGCGGCATGGCGATGATCGAGCCGATGACAAGTTTCTGTTTCCTGAACTCAGAGAGGTCCTTACGCATCACGATCCAGGCGTTCCTCCAGCGCATTATCGGTCCCCCTCCTCGATGAGCTTCAGGTACACATCCTCGAGGGAATGCTCCTCCTCGGAGACAAATTGCACCTGGAGTCCTTTCTGGGTCAACCAGGAGATAATCTTTGGGTTGTCCTCTTCAGGGTCTCGTACCTGTAAGGTCAGTTGATTACCATTCACCTGTACCTGGGACACAAAGCCCAATGCCGATAAATCGGAGAGTAATGTTGCAGGGATTCTCTGTAATGTGATGCTGATTGTACGAGCAAATAACCCTCGGGCGAGTTCCCGGGGGCTTCCTACTTTCACTATCCTGTTCTTCACCAGTGCCACTGTGTCGCAGATGCGTTCTGCTTCGGTAAGATTATGAGTGTTGATAAGGATGGTATTACCCCGTTTTTTCATCTCAAGGATGTACTCACGGACGATCTTTGCTGCCATTGGATCAAGACTGGCGGTGGGTTCATCAAGAAAGATGTATTTCGGGTCATGGATCAACGCCCGGGCGATAGCGATTTTCTGTTTCATGCCTTTTGAAAACCCACCCACCGGCTCGTTCCGTCGCTCCCATAATCCCAGATCCGTCAGTGTATTGTGAATTGATTCCTCCCGTTTGGGTTTTGGTACACCATAGAATTGTCCATAATAATCAAGGTTCTTATATGATCCCAGGGTTTCGTATAATCCGGGGACTTCTGGGAGTAAACCGATTATCCCACGGATTTTCTGGGCATCTGATTTGTTTCCAACTTCATAAGAGTCGATATAAGCGGTCCCGGCGGTAGGCTGGATAAGACAGGTAAGCATTCGCATGGTAGTGGTTTTCCCAGCACCATTCGGACCAAGGAGCCCAAAGATGCACCCATCTGGGATCTCCAAGGTAAAATCCTGAATCGCGGTAATCGAGCCAAACGATTTTGTCAATCCGTTGCAGGTAATCATCCACCACTCACCCTTGCATGCTGTATGATGACAAGACTATATGTTGTTTTTGTTTCATTCTATACTTCTATTATGAATTACGCTGCAATGTGAATGCAGGGTGCCAGTCAATATCCACGGAGAGGATTGGTTTTGCATCCTGTGTGGTTTGTGTTCCAAAAATTAGTTTAGGCAGGATCCGTGGTCTACCCCAGTAATTCTGGCTCCATTGGTTCTGAGAGTCCTTAAAAAGAGCATGTCGTTTATTTCCTAAAAAATTGTTTTTTTCCAGGCTGTTGTTTGTTGATGAAACAAGAATAACTCCCTGTTTGTTTTTCCAGATATTGTTCCCCTGGATTGTGTTGTTGCTAGAACCATTACCGTACAGGCCGATTTGATTTTCTGATATTGTGTTCTGTGTGATGAGATGACGGTTTGTATCTCTAAGAATGATGCCATTCTCATTTGCTGTGATGCTGTTGTTGGAAAGTTTGGTATCTTTCGACTTCAATCCAGTTATGAGGAAACCTTGCTGATTGTGGACGATTGTGTTCCCCTGCAAAGTAGTATTTTTCGAATTTGAAAGGAAAACACCGTTTTTGTTTTCTGTGATGGCGTTATTTACTATAAAAGTGAAGTCGCCATCCCCGATGGCAAGTCCTGATCCATTGTTGTTTCTGATGATGTTTTCTGATATGTTGTTGTTATCTCCAGAGACATGGACCGCTTCTGTGTTGTTATGAATGATGTTCCCAAAGAGAATGTTTCCATTACTGGAAAGATACGCCGCGTCATGGTTGTGCTCTATGAGATTATGAGTAATTCTGTTAGAATCACTCCCGTAATCAAGTAGAAGACCATAGTAGTTCATGCTGACTTGGTTATCGCTTATCGTGTTGTAACTAGCAGGTTCATCTAGGTCTAGCCCCACATCGTTATCAGAGAATATGTTCTCGGAAATGTTGTTCCGATTACCAGATAGGACGATGCCATAATGATTGGAGATGATACTGTTTTCCTTGATGCAGTTGTCAAAGCCATTCAGACACATGCCATATAGGCTCCCGGTGACTGTATTATTCTTAAGAGAGCAATTCGTGCAGCTAACAAGCTGGATGCCAACCGTTGTATTTATTATCTCTTTGTTCTGCACGGTGATATTAATACAATTAATAAGCAGTATCTGCCCTGCCTCACTCTCAAGCATGCGATCGGATTCACCTGAGACATAAACCAAAGGTTTGTCGTTCACCGTGTTATTCATCACGAAATTATTTCCAACGCTGTTATCTGAGAGAAACAAACCAGAGTTGAAAAAATGATTCTGGGATATGATATTATCCCATGAATCTAAAAAGTAGATGCCAAAATAATTGTTTGTTATACTGTTACCTGAAAAGATACAGCTGCTACCAGAAAGAAAGATCCTATCACACCAGATGGTGCTGCAGGAAAGTGTGTTATTGTTACCGGAGATCCGTATCTCATCAGCAGGGGTGTTTATGATAACGTTGATGACGGAGTTGTGTGATGAGTCTATCCTCACACCCTCGCCTTTGCTTTTCCCGTTCTGTATCGTGAATTGACTCATGAACACCGAATCAGAGATAATAGAAACGGTATAGGCGATGTACCCGCTGATGATGGTGGTGTTCTTGTCCTGACCAAGCAGTTGAATTGATTTGTTGATATTGACATGCCCATAGTACGTCCCGTTAAACACAAACACCGTATCCCCGTCGTTTGCATCGTTGATTGCTCCTTGGATTGTTGTGTAGTTTCCCGGTCCAGAACCACCGACGTACAACCAAATCCCTCTTGATGGGGAGCATGTGCCCAGAATGTCCGTTGGAGTAGCTTGGTTATTACATATTCCAACGAAGAGTAGAATGATTCCTATCGCAATATATTTCTTAATAAAATGTTTCTTATTCACGGAATCCCCATTCATATTGAAGAAGATTATCCCTCTATAAAAATATGTTTGTTTAGTCTATAGATACCGATTATGTATCTTTAAATAGCAGTATGTTGATATAAACCTGGGGAAAAGTATTATGCATATAAAAATATTGATATTGGCAGTCATACTTGTTTGTCTCATACCATTGGGAAATAATATAATTGTAAACTCATCAGCGATTGATTTACATACTGATGCAATCAGTCATCACTACTTTGTTGATGCAAACGGAAAGGAAGATCTGATTGTTGCTTGTTCTAGAAATATCACAGTATTATATGGGAATGGTCTAGGGGGCTTCCCACAAAAAAAGAATTATCCGAAAGGACAAGGGCAAGCTGACATCGTAGCAAAGGACTTCAATGGAGATGATTACATTGATATCGCTGTTAGTGGTTATTGGGATGCGGTTGTAACGGTTTTTCTTAATGATTGCCTTGGTGGTTTTTTAGATTCAATGAATTATTCTGTAGGGGATGGAGTAACCGCTCTTGAGTGTGGCGATTTCAATGAAGATGGTTTTGTAGATATTATTGCATGTAATTTTGAGGATATCAATAGTCTTACTGTTTTATTTGGTGATGGAACAGGTGGCTTTGGGGATAGAACTGATTTTTTTAGTGAATGGGTGTTGACAGATATAGTTGTCACGGATTTTGATAATGATACTCATCTGGATGTCGCGGTCGCGCAGCTTC
>CAZLDE010000027.1:0-12719 GCA_964558215.1 uncultured Thermoplasmatales archaeon | reverse complement strand
GTTGGATAGTGATGAGTACTATGAGAAAAACAGTGTCTGTTTTATTGGTCGTTGCCCTTCTGATTTTAGTAGCGACGAGTTCTGCTCTCGGTGGAGATTTAAAATCAGAGGAAAAACCATCCTCTTTGGATGATTCGATGATCATCGAGATGATCAGTCAGATCGATGAGTCGTTAGTACGGCAGTATCATCAAGGACTTCTGAAGTTCGGGCCTCGCTACACCGGGTCTATCAATTGTACCCTTGCCGCAGAATATATCTATAACTGTTTTGACCAAATGGGTCTTGATGTCGAGTTCCATGACTGGCGGTATGGTGGTTTTCGGAGTAAAAATGTAGTCGCGACGTTACCAGGGGTTGATCCGACGAGCTCTGCAGAATTTATTTTATGTGGTCATTATGATACGGTCGCTGGCGCCCCTGGCGCAGACGATGACGGCTCTGGAGCCGCTGCTGTTCTGGCTATCGCTTCGGTTCTTCGCAACTACGCATTTAATCATACAATCCGGTTTATCGCCTTCTCTGGTGAGGAGGTCGGGACGTATGGGAGTTTTATCTACGCACGGGACGCGGCCATGAGGGGTGATAACATCGTCGCGGTGCTGAATATGGACATGATAGGGTACGCAAGCACGACAGAGGGAGGAAAGATCCTTCGGTTTTTCCCACCAGACCGATCTGTCTGGGTTGCGGACTATGCACAGATGATAAGTCTGAAATATAACGACCTCATCGACATGACCATTGACATCCTACCAGGATATCGAGGTGCTGATAACCAGGCGTTTGTCGATTATGGGTACGATGGTGTCTGGATCGCACATCAGGATGGATATCCGTGGGGTCATTCACCGGAAGATACCTCTGATAAACTGAATTGGTCTTATTACGTGAAAGCGACCAAACTGATGATTGCGATTACCGCTGAGATTGCCCAAAAACCAATCGATGTCCAGGTTCTTATCCGACAGCCCTCTGAGGGTCATACGTATTTTTTCAAACGAGTTCTTTTCGAAAGTGCTTTTGGGAAGAAATATTACGCTGGGTTACGGGGATTAACTGTTATCCTTGGAGGAAGGACAGTCGCAAGCGCGGAGGTATTCTCCAAAGAGCCTATTAAATACGTCATTTTCAGCATTGATGGGTATTTTATGTTCTGGGACTCAGAACCTCCTTTCGAATGGACGATTCAGGGATGGTTTTATCCGATAAATGGACGGCATATCATGAATGTATACGCCTATACGATTTCAGGGAAAATGGCGTATGATGAAATGGATGTTTTCATGTTTTCCTATGCGACATCATATAAAAATTAATCGCAAGGGAATGGTTTTATAGGGTAACAGCATATAAAAATGTGATGAGATTTCGGAACACAGCATGTTGCTTTGGCGTTATAGTAATAATTGTTCCTCTGGTTTTCACCAGTGTTTCTGCTGGGAAGGTTGTTCTTGTGACTGGGTTTGAGCCGTTTGGTGTGCATGCAATCAATCCGTCGCAGGTAATCGCTGAGACACTTAATGGAACGATCCTCTCTGATGCTAAAATCATTGGAATCGTCTTGCCTGTTGACTTTAACACATCGGTAGAAAGAGCAAGAGCTGCGATAGACCAGTATCACCCGGATGTTATCCTGAGTCTTGGACTTGCTGCACGGTCCAGGGTCGTTAAAGTGGAAAAACTCGCAGTCAACTTCAAACGCTATCCAAGGGATGATGGGACGTGGTCGTTTCCGCAGCGTATTGATAGAAATGGTCCATTCTTTCGGGTCACAACACTTAACACAGGCGGTATCGCACGGGAGATGCGACATGCAGGCATCCCTGCACGGCAGAGTTTTTTTGCAGGGATGTATATCTGTAATTCCTTGTTCTATGGATTGTTAGGCGATATCAGCGGAAACAACATGACTGCCTCGGTTGGTTTCATCCATGTGCCTCTGTTGGATTCTCAGGATCCAGCAGGGATGTCTTTAGAGAACCTGGTAGACGCAGTAAAAATAGCGATACAAAGCTGCTTGGGATAGACTTTTTGATGTCATGAGACAAAAAGGAATAATCTTTATAAAGAAATATTTGCTGACAACATCGATGAGAGAGATTACAAGAGCGCAACTCACTATTGGATTGCTCGCGTTTTTTGCGACAATTTGGGATAATATCCTGAACAAATCATACCCTGATGTCTTGTTTCTTGTTGGGATGATTGTGCTGCAGCTGGTTTTGTTGCTTGTGTTGTCCTATGTTATCATTGCGTTGCTGGAATGGGTTAAGGTCTTTGATTTGAAAACCAACTCTATTCTTACGCTGCTTGTCCTGGTGACATTAAAGCTTTTAACCATCATTAAGGTCGTCTAGGGAGTTCTCTTTGTGTTAACGTTTTTTTCAATCAGGATGAGTTGTCTCTCAACATCCCCAGGAGAAATCCCATGCAAGGGAAACGATTGATTATTATTTCATAGATCCATTGGAGAATCGGATGAGACGGTATGAATTCCAAGGGCATCGTGATTGACAATGGGTCAGACCATTCGCTTTCGTCACCTTTGACATCCTGTGCTTTTACCGTAATATTATAGCTTCCTTCTTCAGCCCATGCGTGTCGTGCAAAAGCTTCAGCACCTGAATCAAATGGCCCTATCCAACCGCTATATGTTCCGTCACCCCAGGAGAAATTATAGTAGAGCCTATCTCCGTCAACATCGATTGTTGATGTCTTATACATATATTCAACGTTTGGTTTTCCCTCTAGAGATCCTGTTGGTCTGTTTGGTTTTTGTGGTCGTTGATTCAAAAGGAAGCTGTCAGAATAGTAAAGATAGTTATGTGCTGTTGCAACAAGGTTTACTGCCTCGTCGATCGATGCCCCTGTTTTATCAAACTGAATAACTCCATTCTCATCGGTCATCCCTGTTCGATAGAATCCACTGTCTTGATACAGACAGACACGAGCTCCTTTAATCGGATTCCCAGTTGCTTCTACGGTCACCTGAATGGTGTCTGAAAGGAATGTATAGGTCGCTTCAAGTGTTCCTGGGAGTGCTGTGTACATATCTAACGAGGGGTCGCCAAAGAGGTGAAACAGCTCAAATTCATATTCTTCTAAATCCCAAGGATCCCCCCAGGTGTCTGCCATGAATGCTTTTCCATAATTGAGTACCTCACCGAGATGATACAGGGCGACATCAGTTCCTATCTCTGTATCAAAATCCGGCCAGAGAGCATCATACATGCCTCTGCATAAGTAGTCATTATAGCCGCTATAGCTAACATCTGAGGCACCAAAGACGGCGACAGCGCCTCCATCATCTTTTCTGAGGAACTCTTCGCAGAAGCATTCAAGAGTATCAAATTTCCCTGTTAAACAGTTAAGACTAAACACGACAGGAAGGAGTTCACCATTCGAAAAACTGTCGAAATGTTCCGTGGTGAAATAGGGATCCCCCCATCCTGATTCCATCCCATGATCCCGATGATTTAAGATGAAAATACCTTGTTGGATGGCATTGATGATATCGTCAGCGTCTCCATCCCAGGCAAAGCCAGGTCGTAAGAGTTCAGCAGGTAAGGGTTCTCCATTAGCATAGTAATCGTTGTTATAGTGAGTGGGATTGATGCTTGAATCAGTGCAGTAGATTCGTTGCCCATTGTATCCTTGTGAGAGGAGATAATCTCTGACTTCTTCAGAGGTGAGTACGAACCGTCGGTCCTCATACCCATTCATATTATCATCCTGGAAGTAGGCTGCAACGACGAAGTTGTTATAAAAGCTAGGTAATAGTGGCGGTGTTTGTTCATAGGTCAAAATCTTTTGAACCATTACTTCTGCTTGGGCGGGTGTATCTGCAGGTATACGGCCAATAAATAGATCAGGATAGTAGTCTGTTCCCTCAACAGCGGCGTACCAAAGATCAGTGGCAACACCGTTTAGATATGTTGTTGGGACAAATTCGGCATCACCGAAGAGAAGAATGTACGAGGGACGAGGGACCCAGGTGCTATAGGCATTTATGATAAATTGACGTATTTGTTGATAGGTCGTGCCGATATCTGAAACATTTATGGTTTTTGTTTGAAATCCTGTTTGGTATTTCCATGAGGCAAGCTCTGTTGCTTGAGTGTAATAATTCTGATGGGTGATTATGAGGTAATCACAGCCGATTTCTTTACCGGTGGTTTGTTCCTGGAAAACCGTATTTTTTACAAATGTTTGCCAGTTGTTAAAAATGTTTTCATAGAGAGGATAGTATTCTTTTTGTGTGTAGTTTGGTTCAACGACCAAGGGTTCATCTGGGTAAAATGTTAGTCTGATTTTGATAGTATCATAGATGGTGACCATCTGTTGATAAGGATTATAGTGGACAGGGTTGAATCTAATTTTAATATAGGGGATATCTCTAATTTTACCTGAATTGACAATTTCAGCGGTAGACTGAGGGAATATGTCATCTTTTTGATACGCTGATTTATTGTAGACAAAAATTGATTCTTCATTGTTTTGACTGTCTGTTTGTGGATTTTGTAATGGATACATCGTCTCAATATGTCGGGTTTCCATGATATGTGAATCGAGGATTTCAAGTGAATGGTGATGCGTTGATACAGCCACCAGTTTTGTTACCGCTGGCGTTTGTGGGCTGCCAATTTCTCCGATAAATCCTGCGTTTGGTATCTCAAATTGAATGAAATTACCTAGGTCATTTGTGATTTTCTTTTCAAGTAATTCTGATAGACGGAACGTGATGAGAAGTTCATTTTCATTGTTATATTCATAAGACACCATAGTTTGTTTTTCGTTTTCTTGTTGTGCCAGAACATCAGCCTTGGGTATTGAGAATAAAATAACAATACCGATAACAATTACAAAGATTGTGCCTTTCTTGTTTTTCATTATATGGGAACCCCCTTCGGAAACACTCTCTACGTTTATATATTGGACGATACTATAAAAAGATAGCAGTCATGTTTTTTTAAAATCATTCCTATTATTTTGGTTGCAATCATGGAGAAAATATACGCCTTTTCAGAGTCATTGGTCTTTTTTTTGCGCGGTCATATCTTTCAAGATATGAACGTAACGTATCATTTCTCCATCGTCTGATATAATAGGTGATGCAGTGATCTGAAGATATCTTCCGAGATGTGGTTCGAAGAATTCAACAGTTGTTGGTTTTTGTGTTTGTTGTACTTCAATGCAAGGGCAGGACGAATGGGCATTGTCTTTCCCATGCAGGAGTTGATGGCATTTTTTCCCAACACAATCCTCTGGCTTCATATTGAGAAATTCAGCAAAGGAACGGTTTGCTTTCAGGATGATGTATTCCTTGTTTTGGATGAACACCATGTCGGTGATGGTATTGAAGGTTAATTCCCATTCTGTGATTGCCTGTTTCATTTTTTCTTCTATTTGTTTGCGTTCGGTGACATCTTCGATGAACAGGGTGACTCCTGGTTCGCCGTCGTCAAAGGTGGTGGGGATGTGTTTGATTCTGAGATGGTGGGTCTGGTCAGGGAATTTGTATTTTTTCTCTATGGTGAGTTCTTTTCCTTCTAGTGCCTTGCGGGCGTTTTGTTCTAGTTCAGGGATAGGTAGGTGAGATTCAGTCAAGGTTACGATGGAATGTCCTATGATTTCTGAGCGGGTGATTTGGCAGAATCGTAAGAAGTTCTCACTGGCTTGGATGAATTTTAAGTCTTTATCAAGTACGACGATGTAGTCATGGGTGAAGTTGAGCAATGCGGAGAGTGGGATGCGGGATGAAGGGAAGAAGACTTTTGCTGGTCCGAAGGTGACCATTTCTGCATGGCCGGAGATAAGCAGGATATCGAGGTATTTTGCGACAGAGTTCCGGTTTATGTGGATTTTTCTGGAGATGTCTGTGACGGTCATACCTTTGGGGTTGTTTTTGAGAATGGTTTTTATCTGTGTGAGTTCCTCTTGATAGCTGTCCACGATCGATTATCCTTTGGTGTGTATTTATGCATTTCGTTATTGCCAGTCTGTATTGCCATGCAAAGAGAGAAAAGTATATATAATGAATAAAGGATTCCTGTATTGCCAAGCAAATATGCATGGCAAAGTGGTGAAGGGATAACAACCTATGAAATCTCCTCTAAAAAAACAGCAACAACAAACGCATATCCATAAAAACGCCTGGGGGAGTAATGTAAGCGTCAATCCACTATCAAGCCATACCTCTTCTCCTCATCTCTTCCCACATCCCATCCTACTACACAAACACAGAAAAAAAGATCCTTCCTCCTATGATGAGGTACCTCTTCCCTAAGCATCCCATCTTTCCTTTCCCAAGGGGTACCTCACTTCATCCTTTTAAACCACGGAATTATACTGTTTTGACACTTGTACAAACAAGGTTTATATACGAAAAGTAGGAAGATATAAACATATGAATGAACAGCGGTACTATCAAAAAAATATTATGATTGTCGATGACGACCCCGATATCGTACAAAGTCTTCAGCAGCTCTTTGAAAGGGAAGGATTCCAGGTCACCACCGCGGAGAACGGCAGAAACTGTCTTGTCGAACTTGAGAAAGGCTTCCAGGGAATCATCCTCCTTGATCTAATGATGCCAATCATGGATGGTGCAGAAACCATAAAGAAAATGACGTTCGACGGCTTCATCGAGACAAACACGATCATCGTTCTTACTGCAAAACGAATCCAAGGAGAAGAATTCAACGAAATCTACCCCTACATCGCCGATTACATCACCAAACCCTTTGACATTGGCACTCTTTTACAAACCGTCAAGAAAATAGCACAACGACCACCAGTAAAAAGACGGTTCTAAAAAACCTATCATTTTATTAATTTCTATTGGAAAAACTATATAATATTAGTTCTTTATAATGTACTAAGAAATTATGAAAAAACTATATATCCATCATCTCCAAACAGTCTTCACCCTGTTCATTCTTCTATCCGTAAGCATTCCGGTCTCATCGCTAAGCCTGGCATCACAAAAAAGTCCAAACACACCAGATGCAGACAAACAAACAATAAATCAAACCACCGCAGGGAAAATCGATGAAATCCTAGACATGATCGATGAAAACCTTCTTTTCACATACCTTCAAACCATTGTTGGTTTCGGACCACGCGTGAGCGGAACATACGGCTGTGAAAAAGCAGCACAATACATCCATAAACAATTCACAGCAAACGGACTTCTCACACGATACCAAAACTGGACCGGCTGGGGGAACCGATTAAACTTCGGTCGCTACAGCAGCCAAAACGTCGAAGGAACATTACCGGGAACAGACCCCCAAGACACATCAGTAATCATTTTCAACGCACATTACGACTCTGTCGCAAAAGGACCAGGGGCAAACGATGACGGCTCAGGCACCGCTGCTGTGCTTGCCGCAGCATATGCATTGAGCCATTATGCTTTCAAACGCACCATACGGTTTGTCACGTTTTCAGGCGAAGAAGTCGGATTAATCGGGAGTCGGGCGTATGCGAAGGAGGCGTACGCACAAAACGATAAAATCCTGGTTGAAATCAACGCTGACATGATCGGCCATGATGAAGGCAGCAACAAGATGACGATCACCGCATCAGAAGATGTAGGATGGGGGGCAGAAATCTTCCAAAACATCAACACTGAGTACTCAATAGGACTGACCGTCAATCGTGGAACAATCAATCGACAACAGAATGGCCTTGGTGGAAGCGATTACGCTGCATTTCTCCCTTATGGCTGGGAATGTATCTGTTGTTGGGAAGGAGACCATGATCCCAACTTCCATTCACCACAAGACAACCTCAGCAACGTGAACTTCAGCTACCTCGTCAACACGACCCGCCTCATCGCAGCAACGCTAGCATTCCTTGCCGACATCGATGAAACACCCCCACAGGTACGGATCACCTCACCACAAGTCGGATACCTCTACCAGAACGGAGTGAAAAAACGCCATATTGGCGAGTTCAAGACCACGGTGATCAACGATATCTGGGTCTGGGCTGAAGTTGATGACGACACAATTCCACTCCAAAAAGCTGATTTCTACCTCGACGACAAATTAGTCTACACCGATTACGAATCACCATTCCAGTGGCAGTTCAACAGATTCTCGCTTCGAAAACACCAAATCACGGTTGTCGTCTACGATGAACTAGGGAGAAACACCTCGGACTGGCGAGAGATCAGATTCATCAACCTTTTTAAAAGGACCTGAATGATTCCTGAGAGAGCCATTTAAACAAAACTGCAAAAATCAATGAAATACGAACACGGTCAAAAGAAATTTTTTCCATCCATTTCCATCCTATCCATTTTTAACATTGAAACAGATAATGTCCTGTGAAACATGCAACGAGGACTTGCTTCATTTGACATCTACGTCATCGTCTCTGAGCTTCAAGATCTCCTTGGATGTTACGTAGAAAAAATCTATCAATTATCTCGGGACGAGATACTCATAAGAGTACAACAGAAAACAGCAAATCAAAAAGAATCACTCTTCATAAGGAACGGAGACCTTATCTGTCGTACACAAAAAACGTTTGACGCCCCTGAGAAACCCTCCTTGTTTGCAATGACACTCCGAAAATACCTCCTTAACGGTAAAATCAGCAAGATAACACAACATGAGTTCGACCGCATCATAAAAATCAAAGTTGGAAGAAAAGAAGGGGACTACACCCTCGTCTGCGAACTGTTCTCCAAAGGCAATATCCTCCTGCTCAACCCAGAGGGAAGAATCATCCGGCCGCTCATCAAACAAGAATGGGCAGCCCGCATAATTAAAAGCGGGGCGATGTACAGACCACCACCCGCTCAGACAAATCCCTTCCAACTGACAAAAGAAGGCTTCCACGAGCTCATATCAAAAAGCTCAAAGGATCTTGTACGAACCCTGGCGACCTCAGTGAATCTCAGCGGGCTATACGCAGAAGAACTCTGCACCCGCGCCCGTATAGATAAGCAAAAAAAACCATCAGAGCTCGATGCAGTATCCTATACTACTCTCTACGATGAATTACAAAACATACTCAGAGTGTTCGAAACAAAACAAATCAAACCAATGTTCGTCAAGAAGAACAACACCATCATCGACATCCTCCCGTTTCCCTTTAAAAGCTACACCGACATCGCCTATGAAGAAACCCCAAGTTTTTCCAAGGGTCTTGAATTGTTCCTTGATCAAAAAAAGACTCCAAAACCCCAGGAAACAAAGCATCAAAAGAATATCGAAAAACTCCAGCGGCAGCTAATACAGCAACAAGAACTAATTGAGGAGTTCAAAAAAAGTATCGCATCAAAGAAACACGAGGCAGACCTTCTATATATGAATTTTCAAGCCTGCGAAAAAATCCTCAAAGAAATCGCAGATGCCATGCATCAGAAAGAAAAAAACGACAGCATTCAAAAAATCAGACAGGACCCGTTAGTAAAAAGTTTCGAACCGACTGCAAATGAACTAATTGTGCTGCTGCAGGACGACACGGGAAACCATATCGAAGTTGGACTCGATTTCAGGAAAAGCGTCTCTGAAAACGCAGATCTGAAGTACGAGGAAAGCAAGAAGCTCCAGGAGAAGTTGAAAGGAGCAGACGAAGCGATAACAGACACAAAAAAACACCTACAGACAACAAAGGAAAGCGTAGTAGTAGAAAAGAAAAAAGAAGTCAAACATGAGAAGCACTGGTGGTTTGAACGATTCCGCTGGTTCATCTCAACAGAGGGAAACCTGATAGTCGCCGGAAGGGACGCCCAAAGCAATGATATTGTTGTGAAGAAATACCTCTCCGACGGAGACCGGTATGCCCATGCCGATATACATGGCGCCCCAAGCTGTGTCATCAAAAGCAAAGGCGTGAATGACGAAACGCTGCCCATCTCCGAACAAACACTTCAAGAAGCCTGCCTGTTCGCAGGGTCATATTCCCGTGCATGGAACCAGTTTGCCGAAGCATCCGTCTATTGGGTACTGCCTGAGCAGGTCAGTAAGACCCCTCAAAGCGGGGAGTTCGTGCCGAAGGGCGCGTTCATCATCCGTGGAAAACGGAACTATCAACGCTGCAAACTCGAAGTGGCAGTAGGCCTTGTCTCTCTCGGAAAAGAAAAAAAGCTCATGGGCGGACCAATCACCGCGGTCTCTGCACGGGCGGTCAAAGGCTACGTCATCCTTGTCCCTGGAACCACAAAAAAAAGCCTGGTCGCCCAGAGACTAGCCAAAGCATTCCAGGTATCAACAGAGACCGTAGAAAAAGTGCTTCCACCTGGTGATTGCTCGATTCTCAAAACCATTGGATTTGAATTACCGTAGGTGAAAAGCTGTGAAAATCGTCTTTAAAGACCCGAAAAGCGGTGAAATAAAACTCGTCCCGGAGAATCTTGATGACATCTGGCATCTGCATCATATCATCGAGGAGGGTGATTTGGTTCGGGCAGTGACGTTCCGCACCGCCGAGGGAGAAAAAGCAGATAAACTTCGAGCAAAGAAAGCAGAGAAGAAAAAAATGAAACTGGGCATCCGCGTGGAAAAAGTAACCTTCCATGAGTTCTCAAATAGGCTCAGGATCCAGGGTGTTATCGTGGAAGGCCCACAGGATCTTGGCTCGCATCACACCTTCAACGTCGATGCAGAGGAGATGCAGCCACTGTCCGTCTTAAAGGACCGATGGAAAGCCCACCAGCTCCAGAGAATCGACGAAGCAGTACAACAACGCACACAACCAATGCTTGTCCTTGTGTCCCTTGATGAAGACGCGGCAACAGTCGCTCTGCTCTACCAAAGCGGGGTGCAAATTATCGCTGAAATCGATGCACATCGATCCGGGAAGATGTACGAAAGTAAGGAGACAACACAAGAATATCACGGAGAAATTTTTTCTGTGCTAAGAACAATAAAAAAACCAGACTCTCCTCTGGTCATCATAGGACCCGGGTTCGCTCGGGAGCACCTGATGAAGGCAGGAAAGGAAAAAGAACCGACGATGTTTAAGGACAGCATCACCCATGCAACCGCAAACGCCGGTATCAACGGAGTCCATGAGGCTCTCAAGGTCGGCATCGTTGAACAAATCACAAAGGAGAACCGTGTCTCAAAAGAAACTCAGGCTGTTGAGAAAGTGCTTGAGGAAATAAAAAAAGACGGGCTGGTGACCTATGGAGCAGCTGAGGTAGAGGATGCGCTCTCAAGGGGGGCTGCAGAAAAACTACTTGTCTCAGATGTGCTGGTACGAAGTAAAAACGGAGAGCAACTCCTTGATCTTGCTCGAAAAACGAACTGTGATTTCATAATTATTAACACCATACATGAGGCAGGCAAGAAATTCGAGGGAATCGGTGGCGTCGCAGCGCTACTCCGATTCAAATATTGACCGTGATTTCAAGCATCAGAAAACACTATTTTTTTTATACTGTTTTTTGAATATATTCTCAAAGAAACATTTAAATTACAGGACGTCATGTGGAAAAAGGTAGGGAGGCAAAAAAGTATGTATAAATATATGTGGAAACCATTTTTAGCAATGGGAATAGTATTCCTATTGCTAGGGGCTAGTGTCGTCATAGGAAATAATACTTCCATCGGAGATGACGTAAACAAATCAGGGATGCAATCCATGCCGGTTCTACTCAAGCAGGATTGGTCTGATGACTTCGATTCATATGATACAGGCAGTCCGTTGCATGGACAAGGTGGATGGGCAGGATGGGACAACAACGCGGCAGCCACAGGATATATTTCTGATATCCAATCTCGGAGTTCACCGAACTCCTTAGAGATACAATATTACTCCGGTGCTGCTGCGGACATGGTGCATGAATACACCGACGTAAACACAGGGACATGGATTTACAGAGCCTGGCAGTATGTTCCTTCAAGCATGACAGGGACCCAGTTCTTCATCCTGATGAACACCTACACCGCTGGAGGAGCCCATAACAGTCCGGATTGGTCTCTTCAACTAGAAATCAGTGCAACAGGTGGGTACATCCGAGACTTCAATAATGTCGCAGCCAGCCTGCCACTTGTCACGAACGACTGGGCGGAGATACGGGTGGAAATCGAATTTGAGGCAGATATCCAAACAGTCTATTACAATGGTGTTCAATTCATACAAAAAAGCTGGAAGAACGGGGTTTCACAAGGTGGAGCACAAAATCTTGCCTGTGTAGACCTCTATGCCGGTGACACGACATCAACGGCTGTGTATTATGATGATTTATCCTTGACACCCCCAGTTCCACCACTCACATGTGACGCTGATGGACCATACTCAGGAGAAACTGGTCAAGCGATTCAGTTCAGCGGGTCTGCAGAAGGAGGCACACCACCGTACACCTGGGCATGGGATTTTGGTGATGGAGGCTCAGCTGCAACGCAAAACCCAACCCATATTTACACCACACCAGGTGTGTTTGATGTGACACTAACTGTTACAGATTCAACATCAACCAGTGTCTCAGATACGACAACCGCAACGATAACCCAGGCTCCGGAACCTGAAATAGAAATCGGAGAAATCAAGGGCGGGAGAAGCATCTCTGCGGAAATCAAAAACATCGGTGTAGCAAATGCCACTCAAGTCCCCTGGGGAATCAGTTTGACCGGGGGTATCATCCTGAAAGGGAAGGAAAAAACAGGAACCATTGTACAGCTTAATATCGATGAGATACGAACAGTCACATCATCGGTGCTGGGAATTGGAAGAGTAACGATCACTGTTACTGC
>CAZLDE010000026.1:0-13111 GCA_964558215.1 uncultured Thermoplasmatales archaeon | reverse complement strand
AAACGGACCGTTGAGAAAATCCGTTCCTTGAAACACGCATCGGTTCTGGTCATCGACGGTGTCCGAAACATGGAGGAACTTGAGTTTTTCAAACAAAACCTAGGATTGGATTTCGTCGTCGTCACAATCCAAGCCTCTGATGAGCAGCGCAGGAAACGGGCGATTACCAGAGGGAGGACTGATGATAGTACGGACCGCAGGGACCTTGAGGAGCGGGACAAGCGAGAGATCTCCTGGGGTCTTCAGAAGGTCATCGCGGATGCCGACATCGTCATTCAAAACCAGGGCAGTCTTGAGGAGTTCCGAAAACAGATCCTGACATTGTTTTCCGATCTCTGAGGAACGATACCTTAATCTATCTATTTTCAGATTAGGCGGCGCGATGCGTATGTTCGAAGCAAAAGTGACCGTTCAGCTCAAGAAAGGCATCTCAGATCCAGAGGGGGTAAACACGCTCAAAGCGATCCATCTGCTTGGTTTTACGAAGGTCCAGCAGGTGAAGACCATTAGGACGTTTGATATCATCATCAATGGAGCTGATAAGAACCAGGTGAAGAAAGACGTCGAGCAGATCTGCCAGCGGTTACTGACCAACCCCGTCATCCATCAGTATGAAATAGCAGTTGAGGAAAAAAAATAAGGGGGAGTTATTGTGCAACTTGATGGTTTATTCAAAAAAATCAGAGCGGACATTGAGACCTATGAGGTTGATCTGAGGGACGTCTCTGATGTAGAGCTTCTTGAGATCAGTACCCGTATGGGGCTTGCGTTGGCGCTGCCTGAGATGAAACGGATAAGAGAGTATTTTGGGAAGCAGGGGCGGAACCCGACCGATATCGAGCTGCAGGCACTTGGTCAAGCCTGGTCTGAGCATTGTTGTTACAAATCCTCCAAGGTGCCGTTGAAAAAATTTGTCTTTAACGTCGATGAAAAACGCATCATCGCCCGTGAGGATGCTGGGGTTATGGAGTTTGACAAGGACCATTATTACTGTGTCGCACTTGAGTCCCATAATCATCCTTCTGCGATCGAACCGTATGGTGGTGCTGCGACCGGTGTCGGCGGTATCGTGCGAGATGTCGTCTGCATGGGATCCCAGCCGATAGCCTATATCGATCCTTTGTTCTTCGGACCTTTGGATTATCCTTTGGAAAAACTCCCAAAGGGTGTCAAGCATCCGAGGTACCTGTTCAAAGGGGTTGTAGATGGTATCCGTGATTATGGGAACCGCATCGGGATCCCCACGCTTGCAGGCCAAGTCTATTTCCATGAGGGATACACCGGGAATTGTCTGGTGAATGTCGGTTGTATCGGCATCATGGAAAAAAAAGAACTGGTGCACAGCTGGGCGAAAGCCCCAGGGAATGTGTATATCTATGTTGGGGGGAAGACCGGTCGTGATGGGATCCATGGGGTGAACTTTGCTTCTGCTGAATTGACTGATGAAAGTGAGGAAAGCAGCAGGTCCGCAGTACAGGTCGGTGACCCGATCACCAAAGAACCGGTGATCCATGCATGTCTCGAGTGTAACCGGAAAGGACTCTTAGAAGGGTTCAAGGATTTCGGTGGTGGAGGACTATCCTGTGTGTCTGGTGAGCTTGCGTACTCCGCGAACATGGGTGCGGAGATCCATCTGGACGACGTGCCATTGAAGGAGGAGGGACTCAAACCCTGGGAGATCTGGGTCTCGGAAAGCCAGGAGCGGATGATGATGCTGGTCGCCCCAGAGAACGTGCAGACGGTGCTGCATATCTGCAAGCAATGGGATGTGACCGCAGCAGTCGTCGGGAAAGTCATCAAAGAGCAGGTGATCCGGGTGTTCCTCAAGGGGCAGAGGATCCTGGAGATGGACCTGGAGTTCATGACCGGTGGTCCGGTGTATGATGAATGCACCAGACCAGTAGTGATTAAGAAACAGGAGGTTGCAGAGAAATCCTTCCCGCAACCCGATCTGAATAAGACGTTACAAAAACTATTATCCTCCCCGAATATCGCATCTAAAGACTGGGTCATCCGTCAGTACGATCATGAAGTACGAGGAAACACCGTCATCAAACCACTACAAGGAAAAATAGGAAAGGAGACCCATGGGGACGCGACCGTTCTGAAACCGTTAGAGGAATCCTGGAAGGGGCTTGCGGTGACCGCTGATGTGAACCCACGGTTCATGGAACGCGACCCGTACTGGGGGGCGATGTCCGCGGTCGATGAAGCATGCCGCAACCTGGTCGCGGTAGGCGCAGTCCCGGATTGTCTGCTGGATTGTCTGAACTTCGGTAACCCGGAGAAACCAGAGCGGATGGGGGAGTTCTACGAGGCATGTCGCGGGCTTGGCGACATCGGCCGGGCGTTGGACCTGCCGTATGTCTCAGGTAACGTGAGTTTCTACAACGAGTCTGTGAAAACAGCAGTCCCCCCGACACCGGAGATCTTCGCGGTGGGGATCGTCGATGACATCAGAAGCTGTGTCACCAGTGATTTTAAAACAGAAGGAAACCTGCTGTATCTCGTGGGAAAACCAACAGAAAAAGAACTGGGTGGCTCTGAATACTACAAGATGATGAACCTCCAAGGCGGATCTGTCCCAAAAACAGACCCGGAGATCCTCAAACAGTGTCTGCAGGGTGTGCTTGCATGTATGAAAAAACAGTCTATCGCAGCCTGTCATGATCTTTCCGAAGGCGGGCTTGGCGCGTGTCTTTCGGAGATGGCGATCGGTGGTGATCTGGGTGCAACAGTCGATATTTCAGCGGTCGGTAAAGACCTCCGGTCCGATTGTAAATTGTTTTCCGAGTCGAACACACGATGGGTCGTCGAAGTGAAAAAAGAAAAACAAAGCGTGTTTGAAAAACAGCTGAAAAAAGACCATGTCGATTTCATCTTGCTTGGGAAAACCAAGGCAGACCATCTGATAATCAAGGATGAGGGAAACACCATCGTGAATCTCAGTGTTGCTGTCCTGCGAGAGTGCTGGTCAAAACCAATCTGGGGTTTCATGGGATAGAAAACATAGTGCTCTGCTGGATTATTGTTTTATCGCCTTCATCCCGCCTTCGAATGCTTTCTTGTTGACGTCTCTGTATTTCTCTGGGACCGCCTCAAGGATTGTTTCTAAGAGAACCTCTGGTTTGAATGGTAAAACCCCGCTTGCGGCAAGTGCTCCCAGCATCACCGTGTTCTTTGTGATGATGGCACCAGCATCCTTCGCAACCTGCAAGGCATCCACCGGATATACTTTCGCATGTGATGAAAGTTCCTTGAAGATGTCCTTGACTGGTGGGTACTGCTCCCCTCCGACCGCGACCGTAAACGGGATGACCGGGGTCTTGTCGGTGATGACTTTTGTCTTCTTGCCAAGATAGCAGATGTTCCGGAGGGCTTCCACCGGCTCCATGCTCAGCAAGACATCCGCAGTCCCACTGGGCAGCAGCGGGCTTGAGACATCACCCATCCGTACCGTGCAGACGACCGCACCACCACGCTGCGCCATCCCATGGATCTCTGAGACGTACACCCCTATTTTTGCTTTGACTGCTGCTTTGCCTAATAAATTCGCAGCGGTTATAACACCTTGTCCGCCGACGCCGGTAAGCACGATGCTTGTCTTCTTCTTCATAGGCCCTCCTCCGCTGAGATCGCACCAAACGGACAGACCTGCACGCAGTTCCCACAGCCGTTGCATTGTGCTGGGTCGATATGGACGCTGCCGTCCTCTCCGAAATAGAATGCGGTGCAGCCGAATCTGCCGATACAGGTTTTACAGCGTTTGCATTTCTCCTGATCTATCGTATAGAGTTGGATGTCTTCCTTTGCTTTTCGTTTTCTGGCTACTTCCAAAAGGATACAAGGTGATTTGCTGACGACCACGGCTGGTCCTTTGAAGTCGATGGCTCGTTTGAATGCCTCTGTTGTTTCTTTGATGTTGTTGGGATTAACAATCTCAATATGCTGGATACCGCAGCCTTTGACGACATCCTCGACTTTGATGAGTTTGGCTGGATGCCCCATGCCGTCATACGGAGTCCCCGGGTGCGGTTGATGGCCGGTCATCGCTGTCGTCCGATTGTCTAGGACCGTGATGACCACATCATGGTTGTGATGCACCGCGTTGACGACTGGTGGGATCCCGGAATGGAAGAAGGTGGAATCACCCATGAACGAGATGATCTTCTGGTCGGTCGCAACAGAAAAACCACAGGCCATGCCTGCGTTTGAGCCCATGCACAGCAAGACATCAGCCATCTGTAGTGGTGGTTCTTTGCCTAAGGTGTAGCAGCCGATGTCTGTGGGGTAGACTGCGTCTTTTGGTGCTGCTTTCTTCACCGCGTAGTACGTAGCACGATGTGGACAGCCTGGACAGAGAGATGGTGGGCGTCGTGGTGCTTTCAACGCAGATTGAATCGGTTTGGGAAACGGGTTTTTCACCTTGAAAAATTTAGAGAACGCCTCTGCGACGATATCAGGGGTGTATTCGTAGAGCCTGGTGAAATGACCGGTTGATTTACCATAGATTTTCACGTCGGCACCGATATCAAAGGCGAGTTGTTTGAACTGGTTCTCAAGGAATGGTTCAAGTTCTTCGACCATGAGGATGGATGAGCATTTTGTGATGAATGTTTCACACATGGTCCGGGGGATCGGATGGGTCATGCCAAGTTTCAAGATCTTCACATTGAGGTTGAGTTCCTCTGCCATTTCTTTGACATAGGTGTAGGACACTCCGGAGGTAACGATACCAACGTCCGTTGGTTTTCCAACGGTGATGAGTTCGTTGAAGGGTGATTTCTCTGAGATTTTCTCTGCTTCCTCAAGCTGCTTAAGCAAGACTGGGTGTTTCGCCCGCGCGGTCGCAGGGACTGTCACCAGCAACGGGTCTTTTGTAAACGTTCCTTTCTTGCGTGGTTGTTGCATCGCATGAAGCGTGATCGGACCTCGCGCATGGTTCAACCGAGTGGTTGTTCGTAAGAGAAGAGGTAATGAAAGTTGTTCTGAAATGTCAAAGCCGATGCGGGTCATTTCCTTTGCTTCCTGAGGGGTTGTTGGCTCAAGCATTGGTGCGCCGCCGAACAGCGCGAAGTAGCGGTTGTCCTGCTCGTTTTGCGACGAATGGCAGTACGGGTCGTCAGCAGAGACAATGATATGACCGCCTCGGCAGCCGACGTACATATAGGTCATGAATGTGTCGCTGGCGACGTTCAGACCGACGTGTTTCATGCAGGTCAGTGCACGCAGACCGCAGAACGATGCAGCCGCTGCGACTTCTAAGGCTACTTTTTCGTTGACCGAGTACTGGAAATAGAACCCAGGGTCCTTGTTCTGGCTGGTTGCTTCTCGTGCTATCTCAGAGAACGTATCAGCGATCTCTGATGAGGGAGTACCTGGGTAGGTTGTCGCAACATCGATCCCTGCCTCAAGGGCTCCACGGGTGATCGCCTCGTTTCCTAAGAGCAGTATCTGCTTTCCTGGTTTATCTTGTGTTAGTTCAGACATCATCAACACCATACTGGTAAAAGATAAGCGTGTTCCCTGCATGTCGTAAAAAAAAACAAGCTTATAAATATAACCATAGGTGGTGAAATGAAGACGAGGAACCCCCTAAAAAAAAAAGGAGAAAGGAGAGCAGTGAGGTGCCTTGAAGCATTGAATTGTAATATACTAGGTGATTTCTTCGTTAGGTTTTACTGAACTGCCACCAGGCTTCAAGGTCCACATCATCATTCGTTCTCAGGATGTTCCCCTCAGGATCTCTGAAAGCAGCATAGACACGATACGTACCTGCGCCATGGGTCAGATCTGAAGCTCGGACATTTCCGTTGAAGATGGTGTCAAGCGCAAGTTGATTGCCACTGGTGATGGTTCGTGGTGTGGTCTCATTGATTGTGTCATTGTCTATTATCCAGCTCTCCTGTGTTTCATTGTAATATTGCACCTGGATGAGGAGGTATCCGTTGATATCTGTCTCCCCGATATTCTTGATCTTCGACTGATTCCGATAGGTAATGATCAGTTTCGGCACATATGCTCCCAATGGTGCATTCGTTGAATACACATTTATATATTCATTCCCCGTGGGAGCATTCCCGTTGATATCCCTGCTGCTGCGGAGGCATAATTTTGTGATCCCCTCATCGTTGATCCAACCAAGTTCAGTGATAGATATGTTGTTTCGTCCGTTCACAAAATAAGCGGTGTTATAACTTCCCCCGTCCCCGGAGTAATATTCTTTGTCGTAATCCCCTTCACGTAGGGGGTTTTGTGGGTAGGTGGGTTGTCCGTTCTGGATAGTGAGGTCGAAATCTGTTGTTGAATAATCATCCCTTTTATACAAAGATAAAATCGCACTGTCGAGGTAGGCATTCGCTGGTAAGGAGGTAGTGTTGAAGAGAACATAACTGCGGTACACATAGTAAGAGGAAATCGGGAACCCTGCTTTCTTCTGGCCGATTGTAAGATATTCTGAGGAACTGTCTATAGTGCCACTGGGAGCCTCCCAGACGGTCGTATAATCCCTGCTGCTCGAATTGTAGATGAATCCATCTGTATAAAGGGAATTGACCGACAAGGTCGGATCAATGATCACAGGGAATGTCATCTCATTCAAATCGGAAACCTTCAACCCTGATAACAAATAGGTATCGCCATTGAAATGGATGACACGATACGTCAATTTCTGTCGCATGGATTCGTTGTTAAGTTCATACGCTTCACCGAGTGGCATCGCGCATTTGAACTGCCCGAGCAGATCCCTGAATTCAACTCCAGTATCAGAGATCGTAACATTCCCGTCGAGCAACCCTGAAGCATTATAGATATTGAGATTCTGATGATCCAGTTTGGTGATGAAGATGAGATAGGAACTCTCATTATTGAGCCCGTATTGCGATGGCGGATGACTCTGCAACACTGTTTTCGTTGCATTGCTGAGTGTGATCTCTTCTTTGAGTCCTGTATTGCCGTAGCTCCAAGTAACATTAGCTCCGGTGAACACACCCGGATACGTTATCGCATAGTCGTTTACTTGTCCCTGGCTGCTCTGCACATTCTGGAGGTATTGGTACGCCCAGTAGCTTTGCGGATCCACGTAACCGACTCCGACCAGTTTGCTTCTTACTGCATGAATCGATGGATCATCTGATTTGTTGTAAGTAAAGGCGACTGGCCATTCTTGCTGTGCATTGGATTTGAAATACAGTCCATAAAGACCCTGATCATTCCCACTGCGATACCCATAGACATACGCAGGATGGTTACTTGGGAGTGGGGCAATGGTGTTGTTGATGGGTGTCCAGGTGTTATTATCATCTTGGTAGTTCACCGGTCCCTGATATGATTCTAGTATGTTTTGCCCAGAGGTGGCGTTGTAGTAGGTATTCCAGGTCAGCCCGCGATCTACAAGTGTATAGTTCTCAGGTGGATTCGGTGGATCGGTGATATTGATGTATTGACTGCCAGTGTAGCTATCTTGGAGGGTGGCGATGCTGATGGATGCGTTTGTGGAGACGTGGAAGTGATACCCGGTGGAGCTGTTACTGTTCGACGAGTTATCGATCACCCAGATGGTGTAGTTATATTGCCCGGTCAGCCAGGTATCTGTGAAAAGATATTGATAGGTGTCCCCTATGGTGTGCGTCATGGTGAAATTCCCGGATTTTCCACCAGGATAACCGATGTAAACTTTCACGAGATCAACGCCACTAAGCTCATCGGTGACATTCGCGGTGATGGTAACGTTATATCCGAATCCCACGGTATGCGGACTGGCGGTGACAGTGGTGATCTGCGGTGGTGTACTATCCGGGGTGTAACTACAATAAATTGAGTAGTACCGAGATTCATTGGTGAAATCTGCTGGGTCGGGAGGAGCTCCATATGATTGAGCATCATATCGTCCGGTTCCACTAATGCCAGATTCTGTATAATACATTTGAGAGGGAGCAGAATCGCCCCAGCAGGTGATCACATAGTCAGTGTCTTTGATAAGCTGTGGTTTCGTTCCCGTGAAATTAAACACTGCCCACCAAGGAGAGGTTGCTTCGCCACCGAGGGGGGACCAGTTTTCTGTTGTTGTACCAATAAGGACAGAATCGTTCGCTCGGTACAACATGCATTTATAATGAGTTGTTTCCACGAAATTCTGATCGATATAGACCGTGATATTGTCTGCTGTGCCGTACTCATTTGCTGTAAACACAGAACCGCTGATATTGTCATCAATACACTTATTCATCTCTCCTATTTTTATATAACCCAACGGATGAAACAGATGATGCCCCTCTGAGGTTTCTGTGGTATCGTTATAATAGGTTCCATAAAGACCATAAACAATCTTATTGATACGTCCTGTTGAATTGTACAATTTGAAAGTCATATTATAATAACAGTCAGTGACATCATCAGGGATGGTGAAGACGAAGGATTCATTCTGACTCCGAGAGGAAAGCGTATACTCCATACTCTCTGCGTTTAAGGTTACACCTCCTAGGCCCCCTGATTCGTAACCGAGATCGAGTTCAACTCTAACCTTATCACTTGGTAACACCGAATGAATCGTGAAATTCGCTCGAATCGAATCATTCAATGAATCACCATCATTAGGTGAATCAAAAGCCGTGAACGTGACATTATCAAACCAGCAGTCCGGGTCGACCGTGAAATACTTTGTGATGTTCCAAATCATTTCAGCAGTCACATTCACATCCGTTTCATTGTAATAGGTCATTACATCCCCTTTTTCATGGTTTTGACCATCTCTGTGATGAAGTGTCCAATTCAAATCTTTCAAGAAACATATCGTGTTTAACGAACGGTTACCAGTTAGACAGGCGACTGCGAACGGATGGTCGTCACTTGGTGCCCCATAGTACGTTGAACCGATATGAAGAAAAGGCGTTCCCGTACGTTCCTCGTAATAGGTGTCATTGGTGATACATTGGATGAGAGGTTTAAGTGACGCGTTGTTGAGGTGAATGAAGAATGTCTGCGGGAGCGGCCCTGTCTGGCTGAATCCTAGTTGGTTAAGGTCGATGACCATGGTGATGTTTTCACCTGTATGGATATCGTTATAATGTTGTGCTCCAAGATACCCGTATTCCTCGCCGCCAAAGGCAATAAATTTCAGTGTATATTTCGGGGTGATTTCATGGTCTTTGAAGTATTTTGCAAAAGCAAGCACGGTCGCCATGCCGATGGCAGCGTCCGATGTCCCCTGGTTGTACCAGCAATCATATAAACAATCGATAATAATTGTTTTGTTTGGATTGGTGCCGTTGATCTGACCGATGACGTTATAGCTTTGAATGGAATCATTGTAACTCTGATTGATCCAAAAGTTGATTCTTTGAGCAGCTGGAATAAAATATCCCGCGTTTTCATAGATTGGTCTGCCGGTACTACCATTAATGTAGAGGACGGGGAGTGCTCTGCCTTCGCTATTTGTCATATCGTAAGTATCATCGTTGAAGTCATAAAGAATTATACCTTTACATTGATTTAAAAGCAATAAAAAAGCCATTTGAACCAATATTTTTGCTGTATAATAAAATACCCTTGGAAAAGATAACGGCTCATACTCATCTAACCCTGATGGGAGTGTAACGTTTGGATTAAAGCTATAATCTTCAGCGATAAAAAGGTGATCTCCACGTGACGGTAATCCTACGAGAGATTCATTATTCCACATGGGATATGTTGACGAGTTCGATGCATCAAAATTTGAAATATTAAAACCTATTTCTTCACAGATTTTTTGGAATATTATCCATGCATATTCCATTGGAGTTAAATACGATAAATTTTCTGTTAAATTTATAATAAATTGGTAAAATGCGGAGTCGTTCTCGAACAAGTGATCAAAGACAGAAAAATTTGCTAAACGATACACAGGTAATGAGGAATCAAGATAAGAAAAATTATAAGTTAAATCATTTAAATTAAAAAAGGGGTTGAAGAAATATCCATTCCAACGGGGTGAGATGTAATAATCAGTAATTGTTTGCGTTCCATTTATTCTCATACCTTCCGATAATATTTCTACTGTTTTATTCAAGTCTGGATTTTGATCGGTGCCAGTTATTTGTTCTGGTTGAACATCGTACAGTCCGATTTGATTCATTTGGTATTCTATAAGATCACGCGCATCATATTCTCCATCTGTTCCGAATGACCTACCTCTTTCATGAGTTTTACCAATCCAACTTAAATTATTAGCAATGTCGTAAATATATGTCGTATTGATTCCAACGCTATTTTCATCACCTAAAGTATTTTCTCCACCAGCAGCGTTTACCTGAACATTTTCTGGTGTGATCAATATCGTGGTCGATGCAATAATCAGCATGCATACTAGTATAATCAATAATTTTTTCTTCATCTTTTTTTACCTCCATCTCATGTAACAACGTTTTCATTATTAATATGAATATAATTGGGGTTACTGAAAGTATTCAAATTTTTACTCGAAAATGTTCTTCACATGTTATTTCCTGGTTATTTTGATTGAGTTAAGCAGGATTATTTTCCATTCTAAACTTTTATATATGGTGTTCCTCTTTATTATTAATAGAAGAATGGAAAGGGAATTGCGTTTGATTGAAAGGAATTTGTTAAAAAATTGTTTTGTGCTAGTATGCATTGCTCCTCTGTTAATGCTATTCACAATGGGACAGAATATAGATTCCATTAATTCGTTACAAACAAAGACCACACCTATTAATACAATTCAAACAGAATCGAGTGGTGGTCTACTAAACTCTTCCTGGCCGATGTTTCATCATGATGTGCGCCATACGGGGAGAAGTCCGTATGGTCCCGTTGGTAACTGGCCTTCAATAAAATGGAAATTCTGGATGGAAGGAAGAGCTGTTTCTTCTCCGGCTCTTGATGAAAATGAAACTATCTATATCGGTGCTAGGGAGTTTCAAAAGAGTTTTTTTGCCATTCATCCAAACGGTACTGAAAAATGGCATTTTGATTCGGGTGGGTGGATCGACGCGTCACCAACTATAGGGGAGGACGGAATTATTTATTCGGGATCAATGAATGGTGATCTTTATGCTTTCCTTTCAAATGGCACCATTAAATGGAGTACCCATTTAGGTGCTGGTTGGGTGTACTCATCACCAGCCATTGGCAATGACGGAACAATTTATGCTGCATCCTTGGGCAGTAGCAGGCTGTGTGCTGTCGCCCCTGATGGTACAATTACATGGTGTTTCAATGCAACTGATTGGATTTATTCTTCACCCGCCATTGATGATAATGGGGTTATCTACATAGGTTCGCATGATCATTATCTTTATGCTGTATATCCTAATGGAACGTTAAGATGGAAATATCAAACAAACGGCGAAATTAAATCGCCTCCGTCCATCGGTGATGATGGTACGATCTATGTGTGTTCCTGGGATCATTATCTGTATGCAATTAATCCGGATGGAACGTTGAAATGGAGATTTAACACGGGTGACGCTACCGAGACGTCTCCTGCGATCGCATCAGATGGAACAATCTATGTAGGTTCGTATAGCGGGTTGTTTTTTAGCATCTCGCCAAATGGGAATGAGAATTGGCGTTTTCAGACGGGTGGTGAGATTTACTCCTCGCCAACTATTGATTCATATGGAATCATCTATTGTGGTTCCGACGACGGTTATCTCTATGCCCTTAATCCTGATGGGTCGCTCCGATGGAAATTTGATGCCGGGGATAATATGGAATCATCACCGGTTGTTGGGGAAGATGGAACCATCTATATTGCTGCACAATTTGAGCCATCAGGAGGGAATAGCTCGTATACCTATCTCTATGCTCTCAAACTGATAAATAACTCATCTCCCTCAACACCCAGTATTCAGGGATCCGCTTCAGGAACTATAAAACAAAACTACGATTATACCATTGTTTCAACTGATCCTGAGGGAAACAATATTTCTTACTATGTTAATTGGGGTGACGGAACAAACAGTGGATGGATAGGACCATTTACGTCAGGTGAAGAACGGACTGTGAGTCATACATGGGATAAGAAAGGAACGTATACTATCCAAGTGAAAGCAAAAGATAATTATAGTGCAGAGAGCGACTGGGGAACACTTACTGTCACCATGCCATTCCCGTATGAACCACAGTATCCGTTCATCAGTTGGTTGTTAGAACGCTTCCCGAATGCATTCCCAATTCTCCGTTTTTTCCTGGAGTTCAATCATTGACAATCCTTGTCGTACTGGTAATTAGGCGTTCAAATCCCTTCCCCTGCATAATTTTTCCTTGAAACGAAGTTTTAAATAAGCGAAGATTCATTGTTTTTCTATAGTGGAGGAATATCAATTGATAAGGAAATGGTTGGCAATAGGAATCATTCTCTTGTTTGTTGGAGGCTGCTTTGTTCCAGCAATGGCACACGATATTAAGACTTCTTTACAAGCATCGAGCGGTGATTGGTTGTATGTCGGTGGAAGTGGACCAGGGAATTATACAAGGATTCAGGATGCGATAAATAATGCAAGCGATGGGGATACTGTTTTTGTCTACAACGATTCCTCACCCTATTCTGAGGCATTAGAAGTCAACCGATCAATTTCCTTACTGGGTGAAGAGAAACACACAACGATAATCGACCCGGGAATCATCAAGGACATCCCTGCGTTGAATATTTCCGTGGATGCGGTGGTGGTGCAGGGTTTCACTATCCAGAATAGCACGACGACGAATTGGAGTCATTATGCTGCTGGGATTTTCATCACAGCGGATAATGTGCGTATCACAGATACCATCATCAAAGAAAATAGTTGTGGAATAAGTATAGGTGGTAGAATCAAAACCACCTTATATGGTGCCAACCACTGCTTTATCGAAGAAAATGATATTACAAACAATCACCGTGGGATATACCTGGACCATGCAAATTATAGCACGATACGGCACAACCATATTTCTGTGAACCTGGAAGGGATCAGTCTGCAAAATTGTCACTCAAATCTCATCACCTTAAACGACATTACAGAAAACGATGGAACTGGAATTGGGGTGATCGAAACGACAAACACTTCCATTCTCCAAAACAATATCACGAGCAATCAAATCGGTTTTGATATCATTGAATCAAGCAAGAACT
>CAZLDE010000025.1:0-13140 GCA_964558215.1 uncultured Thermoplasmatales archaeon | reverse complement strand
GTTGACCAGGTTCCAGGTCTCAAAACCAAACTGGAAACCAACCCAGCTGGGGAACGTATCGGGACTCGGCCCAAGCCATTCATTGGTTCCTTTAATAGCACTGTAATCCATGAAATCGTCACCCTGACAGTTCCATCCTGTGTCACCACCAAAAAACCCCATATTGTCCAAATACTCCCACTCTGCGCTGTCCGTGTAATAGAAACTCTTTGTCAACCAGTTCGATACATCCTGTGGTGTATCACAAGTGATTCGTCCTATGAACAACTCTGCGTAGGTATCAAACCCGCTGTCTCCTTCCTCACCCCACGAGTTGTCATTGTCATTGTTAAACGTGTTGTCAATATTGCTCCAATAAAGATCAGCGTCGACATTGGACTCTCCACCTGAGGACATCAGACGTGCTGGCATGGTATCGGAGTCACCAGCGATAAGGACATAATTTAAACCCCAGTCTTCATAGGCGTCTTTGCAAAACTCCCGAATGCGAGCCTGGCTGTCATTGAACAACGTCACCGGGTTGTAATAATCAGGACATGCGAGGATATCTTGTTTTGTCACTAAGGTGCAGGCTAGCCCGTCACCATTGTGTTTTTGCATAAGACTATCCCAGTTATACGACAATGTCCCACCGATGTCCCAATCATCCAAACCATTCTGTGTCGTTGTAATAATCACATAATCATATTGATCGGTAGGATCGCACAACCCCCCTGGATATTCAAAGACAGGTAAACCACCGGTCTGATAAGATGCTGCGACCTCTGGGTTTGAGACCAGTGTCTTCACATAGGATTGATCGTTAGGGTTGTTGCGGAAAAATTCGTTCACATACCCCGTGTTCTCCAACGCAATGGTCACCGTCATGGAAGGATAAAACATCAACACACCCGAGCTTGGTGAATACTGCAATGGGCTTAACCCAAAGCTGATAATGCCATATCCATGGGAATACCCGATGCTATAATCAGTGTAAACCTTGGAAGGATACAGCTGATCTGAGGAATAAATATCAAGGTTTTTCACAAAGACCTGCGGCTCTTCACTTCCGAACGGAACAGATTTTTGATACGGGAGAACCGGTTTTGCTGTAAGGTCGACGGGTTGAGAAAGAACTATCGGTGTCCCAGAAACCGTAATACCAGTTACCGTTGTCATGGGCGGCAGCAAGAGCTGGATCATCTGCATCGGCATCTGTGGCGCCCCTACCTCCATACCACCTGCGATACAACCAGGTATGTGAAGGAGAGTATATTCAGAGCCTTCAGCCGTGATTGTTTGAAAATCAGGTCCTATAAAACCCCATGTATACGTCAGTTCTGTCTGACCCGAGAGTAGTGGTTCTCCTGAATGAAACGGTTTGACTATCGCTGTTGCTAAAGATGTAGACAGTAGTAAGACACAAATAGCTACACCAATAACAAGTCTGCCTCCATATAAGATATGATTTTTTGTTCTCTTCATTAATTTCCCCTACATAAAGGATGGTTCTCCTCTCATTTAAATATTGTGGTCTAATAAAATCGAGGTTGAAACGGAAAAATCTTCGAACGATACCAATAAAAAAAGACGATACGACCTCTTTCAGAGAGAAAACCACTATCCAAAATTCTCCCTTATGTTTTGGGTAAATACTACCAGTATTTCTCTCAGTACTACATAGGCATATTATCTCATACTCTATTCAAGGCCTTAAAATGAGGTAAACACCCCATGAAGATAATGATCACAGGAATAACAGGGTTCCTTGGGACACATCTCGCAGAAAGACTGTTGAAAACAAATAGGTACGATCTTGTAGGAACCTATCGGGACACTGGAAAAGCAACAGCATTTGAAAAACAGGGGATCGAGATGAGGAAAACCGATCTTCTCAAGGGAGAATCTCTCATTAATGCAACCAAAGGTATCGATGTGGTCGTCCATCTCGCGGGATTGATGCGTTTTCATGAACAATGGGCCCCTCTCTATGAACATAATGTCACCGCCACACAGAGACTTGCAGAAGATGCATTAAAACATGGTGTCGGGCATTTTATCTACAGTAGTTCGACAGAGGCAATTGGCCCTGTGTCACAACTCCCCGGAGATGAGACAAGCCCGTATCAACCCACGTATCTCTATGGACGAACAAAACAGCTGGCTGAGCTAATGCTCAAAGAGAAACAACAAACCGACAATCTTCCTTTGACCATCCTTCGGCCGACCGGGATCTATGGACCAGGTGATGTCTATGTCACGTTATCAACCGTGCGTGCGGTGGCAGACGGAAAGTTACGATTCCTCCCCGGGAAAGGGGATAAATTCATCCATTTTACGTATGTCGACGACATCGTCCAAGGCATCCAACAGACCATTGAGAAGCCAACACGCTCCAAAGGGGAGATATTCATTCTTGCTGGTGATGAGTACACCACCTACAAGGAGATGTTTACAATCATAGCACACTTGTTACACGTCTCTCCACCCGCTCATTCAATACCAATGAGCCTTGCAAAGATGTATCTGTCCTTAGTACAATGGAACAATAACAGAAAAGACATTGACGATTTTGTCATGCACACCTCACTTATTGAAACCATGAAAACCAATCGGATGTACAGCAATGAAAAGGCAAAAAGGATTCTTGGTTTTTCCCCGCAATACGGGTATAAAGAAGGTATGAAAAAAACACTGGAATGGTACAATGAGAAGAACCTCCTTTCCTAGCCAAATGAACTGAAAATAAAAAAGAGGAATCTGGGCGGTTCACTCATAGGTGACCCAGATATCACGTGCTCTGCACACAGCAACTATCTGCGGAGGTTCACTTTCAAAGAGCACTGATTGTTTTCCCCAGAAAAAAAGACCAGTGACCCTGTTCAACTGTATGGAGATGCTTTCATAATCGAAATACAATCCAATCGTGGGTGGGAGAACAAAGACATTGATCTTCTCCCCTTCCAGATTGTTAGCCTGGATCGTCACCCTCTTGATGACCATGCATTTGAAGCCAAAGAGCCAGAGCGCAGATGATGCCACCGTCTGGGATTTTCCTGTGATAATGACGATGCTATCGCTGAAATGATCGGTCGTAGCTTGAGCCTTCGGGTCAGGGGAGTTACCAAAGTCAGTGATACTCTTCTCTGTAACCATCGAACAGACAGGGAACACCCCTAGTATCAACAGCATACATACAACAAAAAAACCTAGTCTTCTCTTCAACATCTATTCCTCCACATGCAATGCTAAGACATACCATATATAAATATTTTATGGCAAAACAGAGAAAAAAAGATTGCTTAACTCAGGTCATACACACCAAATGCACCACCTAAAAAAAACGTTCTATCTCTGAAAGGTGCGATCATCAAACCAGTGAACCCAGAAAACAACACCTGCTCAGGCGACGTCACATGGGCAAAACCTTTCAACCCAACAGAACGAACCTCTGTCTCATACCCCTCACAGAACACGATATTAAACCACCGGAATGGATTCAATATCCAGACATACAACCCAAGATCTGCAAGTTTATTCGCAAGCTCCTGCTGACCAAAGAGCAATGCGAAAAAAGCAGGGATCAAACCAAGTGCAAGTAAAGTCCCATAAGGAACAATCACCGGACTAGGTACGTAACCATCGATTTTCCGTGCGACCGCAAACAAAAGACAAAACGTATTTATTGAAATACTAGTTCGTTTTCCCTGGTATCTCTGATCCCATCTCACAGCCCAAGCCAAGCCACGTTCAGAAGATTGTAAGGGATCCAAGTACGACCCAACAACTAAGCTTTCCACTTGCCTAATACTTACCCCCTCAGGAAACACCCCATATGAGGCAAGCTCCCTCACGGCTTCCTTCAAAACCAACCGTATTTCTTCTCCCTTCTCCGTCAATAGTAACCGTTCCTGCATCCCAAGAAGATACGACTCAACGGACTCCTGCTGCTGTTTCGTCAGAGACACAACATGAGAGACACACCCAGAAACACCACAGACCTGGACGGTTACCTCTACACGATCCTCCTGTATCATCGCCCTACCCGGACTACTCATCAGGCACGGGATAAAACAAACACTCACGCACAAGAGCATCACTGCAACAGCAGTACCTTTTTCAAAGCGGCGATTTTGTTTCAACCTTTTCCAACCCTGTTAAAAAGAATATCTCCATAGTATATATGTCTTTTGTATAAAAATAAAAAAAAGAATTCTCATAACATAAAAATATCTTCCCACAACTTCAACATTTCCAAGAATCCCTCCTCAACAGAAATCTATTTAAAAGAAGAAAAGAATTTCAAGACGCACAAAAGACGAGGAACGAAAGTTTCAAAGCCCGTCTTTGAAATAATTTGTTTTCACTCTTTTGTAAAAAAACTCCCTCATCTATAAGGAGGAAAAACTCTCATGAAAGGAACAATAAAATGGTATAATGCACGAAAGGGCTATGGATTTATCCTTGGCGAAGATGGAAAAGATATATTCCTTCACCGGACCGCTGTCCCTGCTGAAATGCGTCTTAACGAAGGCGACAAAGTCGAATACGAAATCGAAGACAGTGAACGGGGACCAAAAGCAGTCAACATAAAAAAAGGCTAAAAAAATAGTGTACCACCACCGGTACCCCCTATTTTTCAGATTCTTATTCAACCCCATTCCAACAATCACAGAATATAAAAATACTATACAATCTATTTCTTGCTGACATCCTTACTTTTCGCAAAACAGATGTCACACAACGACTCCCCCTCCGGGATGGTCTTACCACAAAGACGACACGTCCCATACCTAGCTCGCTTGAACCCCACCACAATCTCATGATTCTTCGTAATCCAATGAAACATGAGTTTATCACGATGAATCCTTTGTCTCATGAAATCAAATCCTACCTGTAACAACCAGAGACCTTCTTCCTTCTAAAATGTTTCGTCCCAAACCATATATTTTTATCGAAGGAAAAATAAACACCAACCCTGATTCCACCACCATGAAAACATTCATCACCGGCGGTGCCGGCTTCATCGGCAGCCATCTTACTGACATGCTCCTTAAAAACGGTCATTCAGTCACTGTCTACGACAACCTCAGCTCAGGGGACAAACACTTCATCGAACACAACCTACAACACAAGGCATTTACCTTTATAAAAGCAGATCTCCTCGATGCACCCCAACTCAAAAAAGACATACAAGGTCATGACGTCGTCTTTCACCTCGCTGCAAACCCTCACGTTCGACTCGGGGAGACACAAACAGACCTGGACCTCAACCAAGGGATCATCGCCACCTACAACGTCCTTGAAGCCATGCGACAGAGCGGTATCAAAAAAATCGTGTTCTCCTCAAGCTCTGTCGTCTACGGAGAAACAACCGAACCATCGCTTCCTGAAACCTATGGACCGACACTCCCCATCTCGATGTATGGTGCTGGAAAACTCGGTGCCGAAGGACTCATCAGCGCCTTCTGCGGCACCTTCGATTTCCAAGCCTGGATGTACCGTTTCGCAAACGTCGTTGGTGCACGCGGAACCCATGGCGTGATCGTCGACTTCATCAACAAACTCAGAAAAAACCCCCGGGAGCTCGAAATACTCGGCAACGGCAAGCAATGCAAACCGTACCTCTATGTCAGCGACTGTGTCCAAGGCATCCTTTTTGGATTTACCAACTCAAATGAGAAGATTAACCTCTTCAACCTCAGCTGCGATACCACCACGACCGTCACCCACATCGCAGAAATGGTCACAGAGGAGATGGGACTCAAAGGAGTTGTCTTCAAATACACCGGCGGGATACGCGGGTGGAAAGGAGACGTCCCCCGGTTCGAACTTAACGCAGCAAAGATGAATGCCCTTGGCTGGAAAGCAACCCTTTCCTCAGATGAAGCGGTCAGAAGAGCCATCCGGGACGTGTTGCAAGCCAAGCTTTAAAAGAACAAAAAAGTTTTCGTTCCTCACTATGAACATCTCCATCATTGGAACCGGATACGTCGGGCTTGTCACCGGCGCCTGTTTTGCACAGCTAGGCCACCATGTCACCTGCATCGACATCGACCCAGACAAGATACAAAAAATAAACCAAGGGATCTCCCCTATTTATGAAGAAGGATTAGACACTCTGCTTACCACCTACAAGGATCGAATAACGGCGACAACAGAATATCAGGCTATTTTGAACACCGATATCACATTCCTGTGCGTCGGAACACCCTCCAACAAAGACGGTTCCCTTGACACCTCCTACCTTAGTGAAGCAACCATACACATAGCACAGATCCTCAAGATGAAAAAAACAACCCATGTCATGGTCGTCAAAAGCACAGTTCTCCCCGGCACCACACAGGAAATCGTCCTCCCACTGCTTGAACAACACTCAGGAAAAAAGGTAGGCATCGACATCGGCCTTGCCATGAACCCAGAGTTCCTCAAAGAAGGCGTCGCGATCCAGGACTTTCTCAAGCCAGACCGTATCGTCATCGGCCTCTACGATGAGCACAGCAGGAAAATCCTTCGAGAACTCTACAAAGACTTCACTTGTCCTGTTCTTGAGACAACACTCTCCGCAGCAGAGATGATCAAATACGCAAGCAACGCATTCCTTGCCACAAAAATCAGCTTCATCAACGAGATCGGAAACCTCTGCAAGAAACAGGGAATCGACACCTACGATGTCGCCGAGGGAATGGGGCTGGATAAACGCATAGGACGAGCGTTCCTTGACGCAGGCATAGGTTGGGGGGGCAGCTGTTTCCCCAAAGACGTTGATGCACTCATCTCATGGGCAAAACAAAAAAAAGAACCAGCAAGAATCATAGAACAAACAAAAGCAGTAAACACCGACCAGCCGCTCAGGCTTGTCAAAATATTACAAAAACACATCCCCCAACTCAAAGGCAAAACCATCGGCATCCTGGGGCTTGCCTTCAAACCAGACACTGATGACATCAGAGAAAGCAGAGCGATACCTATCATCACCGAGCTGCTCAGAAACAAGGCCCATGTCAAAGCCTATGACCCGCAGGCCATGAAGAGTTTCACACAACTGTTTCCCACCATAGAATATTGTTCCTCGGCTACAGAGGTTCTTTCCTCAGACGCTGTCCTTATCATTACAAAATGGAAGGAGTTTACCACCCTGGATTACACAGGTGACCTCGTCATCGATGGGAGAAGGCTCCCCGAAGCAAAAAACGCGAAAACTTATGAAGGAGTATGTTGGTAACATGAAGATAAAAAAAGCAGTCATCCCCGCCGCAGGACTTGGGACCAGGTTCCTCCCTGTTACAAAATCGATGCCAAAGGAAATGCTTCCGATCATCGACACCCCTGCGATCCACTATGTCGTCAAAGAAGCAGTAGAAACAGGAATTGACGATATCATCATCATCACCGGTCGAGGGAAACGAGCTGTCGAGGATTACTTCGATGAATCACCGGAGATGGAGATGCATCTTGCGGAACATAAAAAAGATGACCTTCTCAAAGCCATCAGAGAGATTTCAAGTATGGCAGATGTCCATTACATCAGACAGAAAGAACCAAAAGGATTAGCCGATGCCATCCTTGCAGCAGAAAAACACATCGGCGATGAGCCTTTCGCCGTGCTCTTAGGAGACGACATCATCATCTCTGAGACTCCCTGTACTAAACAACTCATTGATGTTTACAACAAGTTTAACTCATCAGTCCTTGCCATCCAAGACGTCCCCCGGGAAAAAATCAACAGGTATGGCGCTATAAAAACCACAGCACTGCCTTCTTCTGAAAAGGATTTATATCAGGTAGAGCACATCGTTGAAAAACCACACAGCGATGCAGCACCATCTACCCTTGCTTCAATAGGACGATATGTCTTCACCCCGGAGATTTTCGATGCGATGAGACGCACCAGACCCGGTGTGAACAACGAGCTGCAGATCGCAGACTCCATTAACCTGCTTTGTGAATCTCAAAAAGTCTATGCTTATGCTTTCAAAGGAACCCGCTATGACATCGGAGATAAACTCGGATACATCCAGGCGATCATGGATTTTGCGCTCACAAACGACGAGATCCGACAAGGGGTTATCGCTTATTTGAAAAAACTACACCTTTAAGTACTCTTGAGATACCTTTTCATTTTTCTTGAATGAATCTTTTGATCTGATCAACGACATACGAGCGTTGTTCCTGGGTTAACTCCGGGTACATCGGGATTGACACGATCTCCGAGGCAAGCTGTTCAGAGACCGGGAACTGCCCCTTCAGGAACCCAAGAGAACGATATGCTTCCTGCAGATGCAATGGGATCGGATAATGAATCCCGCAGTCAATCCCCTGTTTCTTCAGATATGCTATCAAGGCGTCACGCTGAGGCACACGGACAACATACATATAATAGACATGCTTAGCGCCGTTCGCCTCCATGATCCGTCCCACACCTGAAGGAAGATTCCTGTCATAAAAACGTGCGTGTTCCCTCCGCTTCTCGGTCCAATCAACTAAATGCCTCAGTTTGACATCCAATATGGCGGCCTGTAAGGCATCCAACCGATAGTTATACCCCTCGATCCGATGCTCATATTTTGTACTCCGACCATGGTTCACCAGCAACCGTAGCGTCTCAGCAAGCTCATCGTAGTTGGTGACCACCGCGCCACCATCACCAAAACACCCCAGGTTCTTTGCAGGGAAAAAGCTGAAACAGGCGATATCACCATAATACCCAGGCTGATGACCATTCCACTCGGCGGCATGAGCCTGGGCGGCATCCTCAACGATAAACAAATCATGTTTTACTGCGATTTCCCTGATTCGTTGCATGTCCGGCATCTGACCATACAAATCAACAACAACAAGTACCTTTGTCTTCTGTGTGATTGCTTTCTCCAGGGCATCAATATCGATGAGAGCGGTGTTTGGGTTGACATCAGCAAACTTGATTTTTCCCCCGACATACGAGATGCACTCGGTCGTCGCGATAAACGTATTAGGTACTGTGAGCACTTCATCACCCTTTTTCACCCCAGCAGCAAGCAACGCAAGATGAAGTGCTGCAGTCCCATTCGCACACCCAACCCCATGTTTCAGCTGACAGAAGCTAGCAAAATCCTCCTCAAATTTCTTCACAAAAGGACCCATGATAAACGAAGCGCTCTCCAGCACTTCGCCTATAGCCTCGTCAACCTCTGTTTTTATAGAATGATAATTTGCCTTGAGATCCACTAATGGAATATTCATCAATCTCTTCCTCCTATAACGACCGTAGTTTCTTGGCAGGATTCCCTGCATACACCCCTGACTCGTTGATATCCTTGGTCACCACAGACCCCGCACCGATCACCACATTATCGCAGATAGTCACCGGCAGGATCGTCGCATTCGTCCCAATCGATACACAGTTCCCCACCTTCGTCGGCCTCCAAAGCGACCGATCCCCCCCCGCGGGTCCCCCAATGGCGAATAAATCGTTGACAAACTTAACCCCATGGGAGATGAAACAGGAATCGCCTATCGATACCAGTTCGCAGATGAATGCATGTGACTGGATTCGACACCCCTTCCCGATCCTCACGTTCCGCTGGATCTCTACAAACGGTCCGATGAAACACTCATCGCCAATCTCACATTCATACAGATTCACTGGCTCAATCACCGTGACATCCTTCCCAAACGTCACATCCCGTATCTGAACCTTTTTGATTGTTGGTTTATTTTTCATAGCCTTTCTCCGCCGCTTTATAAATCTTTTCGATGATCTGCACGGTCTTTAACCCATCGAGTAGGTCTGTTGTGATGCTCCCACCATGCATCAGCACATCAATGACATTCTCATAGACCTTATTATGATTGGACATAGAACCTATACTTTTCCCATAGACATTCGGTGGATTACCTGGCTCCAGCCCCTTGATAGTATACTTCTCGATGGACTGATACTCAAGGATGTTCAGATACTGTCCACCTATCTTCACGGTCCCTTTCTCACCAAACAAGGTCACAGACCCCTCCATGTTCCTCCCGTAGCTGTTGATCGTGAAATGGATCGTCCCCAGCGCACCATTAGTAAACTTCAAAGCTACTACACCGGTGTCCTCGAACTCAACTATGTCCTGATGGAGATAGTTGTCGGTAAATGTTCTTGCTTCCTCAACATCCCCAACAAACCAGTACAACAAATCAATGAAATGACTGTATTGCGTAAATAACGTCCCCCCATCCATCTTCAATGTGCCCCGCCAGTCAGACCCTGTGTAATACTCACGGTTTCGGTTCCAGAAACAATTCACCTGAACAGCAAGGATCCTCCCCAGCTTTCCTTCATCGATTGCTTTTTTCACAGCTTTCACGGGGGGGTTGAATCGGTTCTGTTTGACGATGAATAACCGTCGGTTCGTCTCCTCAGCGGTATGGATCATCCGTTCGCAGTCACGTACCCGTGTCGCCATGGGTTTCTCACAAAGTACGTTACAACCGGCCTTCAAAGCTTTGATGCTATGATCGGCATGAAGACCATTTGGAGTACATATTGCGACAAGATCAAGTGGTTTTTCAGAGGCAAGGAGCTCATCAAGAGAGAAATACGCTTTACAGTCATATTGCTCTGCGATCATCTTCGCCCGTGTTTCTTTGATATCGCAGACAGCCACCAGCTCCCCTAGGTTCTTTGCATGTTTCGCATGTTGGGAACCAATATGGCCGACACCGACGATTGCGATGGATAATTTCTTCATAGTCACCTCAGATGTTCCACAGGAAAAACGTGGTGATACTACCGATAATTCATCTCACCTATTTAAGAATAACAGCAGTACATTCTAAAGTTTACTGTACACGACTCCTCTCAGAAAACCAGCACCGTACCCCACATGGATGAGCAAATAGAACAACACGCTGCTCACCACGACACTAGGTTTTCGCGTGATCTGAAGCGTGCTGATGAACGACATGAGAACATACGCAACAATAAGACTGGCAAGAAACCAAATAGGAAACACACCGAGGACTGTTAATAGCACTATAAACAGGCCACCAAGGATAAACCCGGGTCCAAGCAGATGGAAGAACTTCAAGGTATCCGGATGCTTCTTGACCATCTTTGCTCGAGCGATCCCATACCGGTACATCTGACGCCAAAGCGACCTAACCGAATCCCGCTTGAAATGATACACCCTTGTTGTTGGTGTATACAAGATGTTATATCCTGCCTTGCGAAGCCTGATGTCAAGCTCATAATCCTGGCCACACCAGAACACCGGATCAAAACCACCGATTTTTTCCACTGCTTCTTTCCTGTAACAGGAAAACGACAAATGATCGGTGAACCGCTCCTCAGGGAACACCGCGTTCTGAGAAAAGAAATTCCTCCCGCCCATGAAACTCAAAAACGCAGCACCAGAAACCATCCCGACGAAGTTCTGTTTACCTGGGGAAAGATTCGAGCAGCCCACCGCAGCCACATCAGCGGGCTGGCTTTTCAATCGCACCGCAAGCTCGCTGAGAAGGTTTTTCTCAGCAATGACATGACCTGAGTAGTTCATCAGCATCTCCCCGGTCGCATGCTGAATGCAGAGGTTCCGACCAATCGAGGTATTCCCCGTCGGATTCTCAAGAATCCTGATATTCCTATGTTTTTTTGCATAGTCCTGAGCAATCACCCGCGTGTTATCAGTGCAGTTTCCGATCGCAAGCAAAATCTCAATGTTTTCAGAAGGATACTCCAGGGCGAGTAACGAATCTAAGCACTGCGCAAGGGTTTTTTCCTCGTTTAACAGAGGGATCAGAAATGAAACCTTTGGGTAGTCTTCTACCATCCCTTCTGGAAAACAGCAGAACGTATTTAATATTAATCACACTACCTTGATAACAAGACTAGTGGCCTTCACTATGATAAAGAATACACCAGAACAAATCGCTACACAGATTATGGAATTTTACAATCAATATGACCTGAACGTCTCTGGAAAAATCAACAACCAAACCGCTTACGAACTCATAAAAACAATAGAAGAGACATATCAAACAGACGCCATACAACTGTCTGATGGGACCAGGATTTGGAATCTCCTAAGGGTCTTTCTTTATTCTCATTTCCAGAAACCAGATGAAAAAGCAATCAAGAAAAAACTCAGTATACATAACGTAAAATCAATACTCTCTGTTTTCAAAGAAGGTTTTATTCCACTCGATCTCCCCAAAGACATCACTGTCTGTGGATTTTCTAGCAGCGAGAGCAGAAAACTATACCACGATACCTACTACGATATCTACCTAGATCCCCTCTACGACATCCTGGAGGATAAACTCGCGGTCTTCGAATGGCCAGAGACCACTGGATACCGGAGGAGCTACGAGTACCCTGTCTTCTCGCGACATTATGTCGCCATGCATTTTCCACTCTGGTCAAACACATTCTGGAGGCTACTGGTTCATCGCTTTACCGGACATAGGAACTATAACATAGAGTCAGAGGATATTTTTTGGAACATTATCCGAGACATCAGCACGGCCTCATCGGTCGATGAGAGTTCGCTTGTAAGACATGTCTTTGATTTCATCACGGTGTTCGTTATCATTAAAGACTTCTTCAACAAAATCCTAAAAAAAATAAAACCTAAAGCGGTGCTTATTCGTTGCGGGTACGGACGGTTTCCCATGGCGCTCTCCCAGGCCTGCCGGGAACTAAACATTCCGTCAATTGAACTTCAACACGGTCTGATTACTGCCTACCTGCCCGCGTACCGACGAACTACCTCTACAACCAACAAGGATTGCGTACCAGAGTATCTACTTACGCAGGGAGAAATCTATGCGAACCTTGTACGCACCGGGCACCTCTTTGACAGGGATAAAGTTTTCTCGACGGGATTCCCTTACCTCCAGCAAGCTTTGGATGAACGGAGGACACCACCTGACCAACGGCAGTCCTTGTCGCTCTTTCCTCACAATATCCTGTTTACGTCGCAGTGGATTGTTGCAGACAAGATACAGGAATTCATTATCAACGTTGCAACATTACTAGAACGTTCTCATCTTGATGTCGGGATTCTTTTAAAACCACATCCTTATGATCATAACAATTATGAGGTTTTAAAAAAATATAAAAACATCGTTCTAATCAGTAAGTACGAGGACATATACAAACTTTTTATTTCCATCGATATCCACGCCACGGTGTAC
>CAZLDE010000024.1:0-13465 GCA_964558215.1 uncultured Thermoplasmatales archaeon | reverse complement strand
GTACAAGCGTATCGATGAGGTCTGGCTCACCGAATAAACCTCCTCTTTTTTTTTTCTCCTTATCCCCTCCTGTTGATTAAATCGATGTTTTTAAATAGAAGATTAATGTTGTAGAATCTACAAACAATCAAAAAAAAAACCATTATAGAGGAGAGTATGAAAAATGGCAAAAGATATGATGGGTAAAGTAGCAATCTGGGCCTTTATCATAGGCGCACTAATAGCATTATTAGTCGGTCTATGGCAAGCCTACACCATAGAACAAAACCAACAACCAGTATTCACCACTGATATGGGTGGGTGGATAGCTTGGATCCTAGCGATACTTGGTGCCATCGTTGGACTATTAGCGATGTTGGGAAAAGGAACCATCACCAAAGCAGAGGTACCAGCATTTCTCATGGCAGGAATTGCTCTGCTCGTCATGTATGCAGTGTTTCAGGGTTTCAACATTGACCCCTGGATCGGGTCGTTGTTCAGAGGCGTCTCCCAGGCCCTTGCGATCTTTATTGCCCCTGCCGTCGGCATTCTGGCGATAAAAGCAATCTGGGACATTGGTAAGGAAGCCTAAAACTTTCTTCCTTTTTTTCCTTTTTTTTTTTATTTGAATAAAAACCACAGAGCTAAAAAAAGTATCCCAAAGATCATAAAACCGATCCACAGGATATAGAACAGTTTGAACCTGGTGATCCAGCGAGCTTTTTTATCCGGGGTGTCAAAAAACCTTCCGATGAACGGGTCGTCTTCAAGCGTCATGTGACCTCTTCTTCGTCTCCATTAAAGCTTTTATCCGTTTCCTGCGGAAGAAATCCTCCCGTTCCCGTTCATCTAGCTGCATCTCGATGTACTTGATAGTCCCATACAATTTGGGGATCAAACTGTTTTCAAGGACGTTAACCCGTCGTTTCGTCTTTTCAATCTCAAGAGACAGGGATTGGATGTTTTCCTCGACCTCGGCAAGGTTTAATACGGAACGGAGCAGGGCATTGAACTTCTGATACGCATCATCCAGGGATGCACAGGATTCAGAAAACCCATACGCGGGTTGACTGGCTTGACGCAGACCAATGGTGTTCATCTTTACGATTCTGACCCCCATGATATTGTCTGCCTCAAAAGAGATCTCCCCGATGTCTTGGGTGGTCTGCACGATGTCATCAACCTGGGTTTCACCAAGAAGCATCTGAGCCTGGATCAGGGAGCTAAACGCATCCTGGAACCCCTGATCAACCTGTTTTTTCAGGGTGTTGCGTTTCTCAATGATGGTGAAAAACTTTTCGACAAGAGCGTCTCGTTTCTCCTCAAGCAGCTTATGTCCTTTCTCCGCTAGGAGGACTTTCTTTTGGATTTCAAGAAGCTCCATCCGTGTAGGGTTGACTCCCTCAAGTTTTTGCTCTGCCATGTTACTTCTTTTCTTCTACGGGTTTCAGATATTTCTTGATATGCTCCAGGCTGATTTTTTTCAACTCAGAGGCGGGGAGGTTCGCGAACAGCTCCCAGGCGATCGTCAATGTCTGCTCGATGCTTCGATTCTCATTGAGGCCTTGTGTCACAAACCGCTGTTCGAACGCATCGGCGAAATGAAGGAACTTCTTATCCCTCTCAGACAGACCGTCCTCACCGACAATCGCCACCAGATCTCGAAGGTCACAGCCTTCTGCATAGGCGGCATACAACTGATTGGCCACATCAGCATGGTCCTCACGGGTCCTTCCTTTCCCGATACCCCGGTTCATCAGCCGAGACAGACAGGGTAAGACAGCGACAGGAGGATAGATGTTCTTTTTGTACAGCCCGCGTTCCAGCACAATCTGACCTTCGGTGATATACCCGGTCAGATCAGGGATCGGATGGGTGATATCATCATCAGGCATCGTCAGCATCGGCAGCTGGGTGATTGATCCTTTCTTGCCTTTAATACGTCCTGCCCTCTCATAGATCATCGCAAGATCAGTGTACATATACCCTGGGTATCCCCGTCTCCCGGGGACTTCTTCCCGGGCAGCAGCGATCTCCCGTAAGGCTTCCGCGTAGTTCGTCATGTTGGTCAGAACCACCAGCACATGCATATCAAGGTCAAAGGCAAGGTACTCCGCGCAGGTCAACGCAAGACGCGGCAGGATGATCCGTTCGATCGTCGGATCATCAGCAAGGTTCAGGAACATGACCGTCCGCTCTAATGCTCCGCTCTGCTCGAATCCTTTGATGAACAGGGTGGCTTCTTCGTTGGTGATCCCCATAGCACAGAACACCACCGCGAAATCCTCTTCTTTCCCAAGGACTCTGGCCTGCCGGGCGATCTGCGAGGCAAGCTCGTTATGTGGTAAGCCAGAACCTGAGAAGATAGGCAGCTTCTGCCCACGGACCAGGGTGTTGAGCCCATCGATCGTCGAAATCCCTGTTTGAATGAACTCCCGGGGGTACTCTCGGGCGCACGGGTTGATAGGCTCCCCATTGATATCCCGCCGTTCCTTAGGGATGATCGGCGGGGAGTTATCCAGGGGCCGACCCGTCCCATCAAAGATCCGGCCGATAATCTCCTTTGAAACCCCAAGCTTCATCGTCTCCCCGATGAACCGGGCAGAGGTATGCTTGGTATCAAGACTGCGCGTGCCCTCGAAGACCTGGATGACGGCCTTTTGCTCGAAGACCTCTAAGACCTGACCGGTGCGTTCCTCACCACTCGGGGTGCGGATTTTCACGACCTCGTTATAGGCGACATCCTCGACACCCTCAACAATCATCAACGGTCCTTCGACAGCTGTGACACTGGTGTATTCGATATCCTTGTTCTTCATGCTTCTTTCTCCTTTATGAGGGTATCTACCTCTTTTTCAAAGTCTTGTTCAATTTTTTTGAAGACCTTTTCAAACTCATGGTTCGGGACCTTCCCCAGACGTGCCAGTGATTCCTTTGATTTCAAGGCGATGATGTCATCCATAGAGACGTTCTTGCCCACCGCATACAGGATCTTATAGGAGAACTGCAGCATTAATCGTAACATTTCAAATTGTTTTTTCTGGGGACAGTAGGTGTCCACCTCATGGAACGCACTCTGCTGCAGATAATTCTCCCGGATCATCTTGGCACTCTCAAGTAATGCACGTTCTCGGGGTGGGAGTGCATCAGGTCCGACGAGTTTGACAATCTCTTGTAATTCTGATTCCTTCTGCAGTAACGCCATGGCGCTGTTCAGCATTTTCAACCATCCTTTCCCGACTTTCTCTTCCCAGGATGGATTCACCTGTTCAAGGTACAAGGAATAGGATTTCAACCAGTTAATCGAGGGGAAATGTCGTTTGTCCGCCAGATCCGCATCAAGAGCCCAGAACACCTTGGTGATCCGCAGCGTGTTTTGAGCAACCGGCTCTGAGAAATCACCACCTGGTGGAGAGACTGCTCCCATGACAGAAATCGATCCTTCCGTGTGTTTCGAACCAAGCAACTGTGCTCTCCCCGCACGTTCGTAGAACTCCGCAAGCCGGGATGCGAGATACGCAGGGTATCCTTCCTCACCAGGCATCTCCTCAAGCCGCCCGGAGATCTCACGCATCGCCTCAGCCCATCGAGACGTGCTATCTGCCATGAGTGCGACATCATAACCCATGTCCCGGTAATACTCTGCAATGGTGATTCCCGTGTAGACGCTCGCGTCTCGAGCTGCCACCGGCATGTTTGAGGTGTTTGCGATAAGAACAGTCCTGTTCAACAGAAGCTCCCCGGTCTTTGGGTCTTTCAACTCAGAGAACTCCCGGAGGACATCGGTCATCTCATTACCTCGCTCCCCGCAACCAACGTAGACGACAACGGTCGCATCGCTCCATTTGGCGAGCTGATGCAGCATCACGGTTTTCCCAGTCCCAAACCCCCCAGGGATGGCAGCTGTTCCTCCTTTGGCTATCGGGAAAAAGGTATCCACGACTCGTTGTCCGGTGATCAGGGGAATCGACGGGTCGAATTTCTCGATGACGGGACGGGCTTTCCGCACCGGCCATCGTTGCGTCATCGTCAGAGGCTGGGAGCCTGAGGATGTCTGCACCTGTGCGATGGGTTCATCGACGGTGTAACTCCCCTCAGGGTTTATCGTCTGAATCGTCCCTTGGACCTCGGGTGGGACAAGGACACGATGGAGGATGAGTGGTGATTCTTGAACCTCACCAAGCACGTCCCCTCCTTTGACTGCGTCTCCTTTTTTAACACGGGGAAGGAACTTCCATTTCTTTTTCCGATCCAACGGGGATGTCTCCACACCACGGGCGATGAAATCACCTGTTTGTTTATAGATAGCAGGTAACGGACGCTGAATCCCATCGTAGATATTTGAGATCAGCCCAGGGCCAAGCTCCACCGACAATGGTTCTTGTGTTGATTGGACGATTTCCCCGGGTTTCAAGCCATTCGTATCCTCATAGACCTGGATGGTTGCAACATCCTCATTTAACCGAATGATCTCACCGATAAGATGCTCTGTTCCGACTCGGACCACATCATACATCTTTGAGCCTCGCATGTTGTTTGCTTCAATGACAGGGCCTGAGATGCGGATGATTTTTCCATTAATTTCAGTCATTCTACGCCTCCAATTCTATCGTTGTCCTTCTTTTTTACTAACATCTATACCAACTGCTCGTTTAATCAAATGTGATACAATATCAACATGATGTTCCATTTTCCCTTTTTTATCAGGGATTTCTATGAAAATAGGGAGTTTCTTATGAATCCGAAAATCCTTTAGCATTATGCCTAGTTCATGGGCGATCCTCTCCGTGATGATCACCACACCGATATCGCTACGTTTCGTCAACTCCTGAAACAACGCAGGAGCTGTCTGTGCTCCGACGATGTAGAGATCCTGAATCCCGGTGAACCGCAACCCTACTGCAGTCTCCTGGTCACAGAGAGCGGCAAGCTTCATAGCATGACCTCCTTAACCAGGTTATTTTTTATCAAATCCGAGGAAATGTTCTCTGCGATTCCTTTCGTGATGACCTTGAGGTTCTTGATTTCATACTCCTTTGAGACAAGGAACCGCAGGGACGGTCCGAACGTCAGGTAATTCTGCAGCGAGATTTCTTTGATTCGTTGCAGGAATGCTGCATCAACAGCCTGTTCAAAGACCTGAGCTGATTTTTCTTTTACGTATTGCTCCGTTTTTGCTGAGACTGCCGGAAAATAACTGGTACCATCCAACGCAGTAACCACCTGAGACACATCGGCTGCATCAGCCATCTGATCGAAACGCCAGCGGGAGATCTGCTTGCCCTCCCCCAGGAAAAACATCTTGCAGACATCTGCTGAGAAGGAGAGATGTTTCGCACGCAACAGATGTTTCACCGTCAGCATATCAATGGTGTTTTTTATGAAATCCTGTTTTGGTTGATCACATTTACGGGGGACTTTTACTTCTTTTAACCTGCATAGGAACAGATGATCAAACAAGATATCGATCTGAAGAAGATCCACTGGTTCAGCCATCAGTTTCTCGATGGACTCTTTTGAAAACCCCTGCTGGGTCAACAACTCAGGGAGGGATTCTTTCGTGGTGTTCTGAAGCATGACAAGAAGTTCTTTTGTCTGTGGCAACACCGCTGCGTCTAAGGCTTGTTTCTTCCCAGTTCCCCTCAGAAGGGTCTTAATTTCATTTTTCACGAGGTAGAAATCAATTTTTTGGAGGTAGAGATCATAGAACGAGACAAGTTTTTTTGAACTGTCATTCCTCATCATCATAATGGTTCGAAGGAAGTTCTCGTCAAGCGACCGTTGAATCGATGATGCTGTCTGTCCTTCCACCTGATAATCCCGCAGGACGTTCAGACGATCTTTGAAACTCTCAAGAGTCGGGTTTTCTATGAGGACACTGAGTTCTTTTTCTTGGATGAAAGGATTACCGATGGCTTCGAACTTAGCGTTCGGGTAGATGAATTTCACATACGTCCTGAAAGTACGGGCGATAAATAGCGAAACAGCTGCAAGGATGCCAAGGATGATAAGCCAGAACAGCGGGCTGCTTGGGTAGAGGAAATCTTCAAACACTACGGGTCACCTTAGGATGGAAACAACAGTTTCCCCACATGTATTCGAATCTCGTCTTTTTTCCGGTTCAGCAGACGCTCGAAGGTATAGTCGATGGTAATTTTCCCATCCGCGGACTGCATCAGGATGCCTCCGATCGATTTCAGCGTGCCTTGGACGGCAAGGTTCTCTTGTTTTGCGATGTCTCTGTCACTAGCCCGGGACACGGACACGGTGCATTTGTCTCCTAAGCGTTTTTTCCCATCCTTAAGAAGCATGGTGATGAATCCTCGGTATTGATCCTCTGGAAGAGACCCCAGTTTCTCCAATGCTTGTGAAAAACACTGTTCAATCAGTTCTTCCCTTGCATTCATCATATCCCTTCGGACTTCTTGGGTCGCTTTAGAGATAAGGATTTTTTTTGCATTCTCACTTTCCAACTGCCCCGCACTCAAGATTGCTTCTGATTCTTTCTGTGCTTCTGTTTTCGCAGTCTTTATGATGCTCTGTGATTGCTTCTCGGCTTCAGCTATGAGGTGTTGTACCTGCTTTTCTGCATCGCTTTTGATCCGTTCGATTATTTTTTCTGCAGACATGGGTTTCTTCCTGTTCTTTATGGTTTCTTTAGAGTAGTCCAAGACCGGTCATCAAAAGGATACCAGCGAGTAACCCAAAGATAGCGATGGTCTCAGTCATGACGGTGAAGATAATCCCACGAGCTGCGACATCAGGGTTTCTGCCCACCGCGCTAATTGATGATGATGCGACCATCCCTTGGTTGATGGCTGAGATCCCTGTTAATCCGACGATTAACCCTATCCAGACTGCTGCTGAGCCTAGGAACGGGCTTGTCATATCTGCTCGTGCAGCTCCTCCAAGGAGCCCGGCACCAAGCATCAGAAGAATCGCGGTTAACAACCCGTAGACTGCTTGGGTCATCGGCAGCACCGACAGCACCAGGCATTTCCCAAACAGGTTTGGTTTTTCAGCGGTGACTGCGACACCAGCTGAGCCTGCAAAGGATAGACCGATTGCAGCGGAAATCCCAGCGATGCTAATAGCGATCGCGCAGCCAAGTATTAACAAGATCTTGTTTTGGTCCTCCTGTGTCACCTCTGTTTCATCCTGGGCTTGTGCGATACCAGCGCAAAGAAGCAGAAGAATCGACAAGGCGAGTCCTAGCGTCATGATTGTTCTTTTGTTCATTTTTTTTCTACCTCCAATTTTTTCTTTTTATTTTTCTACCCTCGTGTATCTTCTTTTTGTCTGAAATGGATCGAATTCCTTTCCACCGCCTTCATAGAAACGGTTGAAGAACTCGACGTATTGAAGCCGTAACGAATGAACCGCTGCCCCTAAGGCTTGGATTCCAAGGTTCGCGGTATGCAGGATGACGAGCAGAATCGGTAAAAGGATGATTCCGACGACCGGTACCAAGGCTGGGACAAGCTCTGCGACGACGTTAAATGCAAGAGCCATCCCTGAGGTCGCCAGGCCTAGAGCAAGTAACCGAGCATAGGACAACCAGTCCCCAACATAGCCGGTGATACCGAAAAATCCAATTGGTCCGCTGTGCAGGAACACCAAGGCGATCCCGATAAGCGTCAGGATGAGTGCGCTATACATCAGTAAGCTACTAAGCTCCCAGCGTAAAATAAACATCCCGATGAGCATCCCCCCGCCTATCTGAAGGGGGACCCAGGCGAAATACTGGGTGATGAAGAGTTTGTATTTTTTTTGCCTCATCGCCTGGATGAGTCCCAGGACGATTCCAAGGTTGAGATGAACCAGGCCTAGGAGTAAGGCGATGGTGAGGATGACAAGGGGATCCCCAAGGGAATCAAGGGGAAGATGAATACCTGCGATGGTCGCGCTATAGAGGGGTTTTGTTGAATCATGATAGATGAACCGAGGGATGAAATCTCCGAAAAAACTATTCATCAGCAGTCCAGTGATGGTTGTCGCCGTACCAAGCCAGATACCAAGAAAACTCCAGTTCTTGAGGAACGGACTGTGTTTCCCTAACTTGAGATAACCGAAGAGTGACAGAAGGAGAATGACGAGTCCATAACCGGCGTCACCAAGCATGAAGCCAAAAAAGATGATGAAGAAGACACCCATGAACACCGTCGGGTTCAGCTCATGGTATTTTGGTGTGGCGAACAGTTCAAGGAATGTCCGAAAGGTCGATGCCCACGCTGGCGTCTCCAGATACGTCGGTGGGTTGTCAGGATTCGATGATGGTGTCTCAAAGACCAGGGAGCAATAGCCTTCACAGGAGTCCTCAACGATCGATCGGATCGTTTCTTGGTTTTTCTCCAGTCCCCAGCCCTTTATGATATAGGTTGTTTCTGTTTGTGTGAAGTTTCTCATGATTTCTTTTCGTGCTTTTTCGAAGGCGATCTCCTCACGAAGCATGTAGAGGCTCTGGAGATGCTGATCAGCATACACGCGGAGCTCGGAGAGAAGTTGTTCTGTTTGTTCCTCGATTGTTTTTTGTTTTTCTCCTATTTTTGCAAGGGCGTCAGCTGGTGCACCAGAGAATGCCTTGAAATCAAAGACGGTGAGATACTCTCGGCTGATTTTTTCGATTTTTTCTTTTTCTTTGCTATGGCCTGCGAGCAGCACGGTCCATTCCTTTTTCTTCCGGGTGCCATATTCCTTTGAAAACATCGTTATCGCGTCATCGGAGCCTATCTGTTGTTGGAGGGCAGGGAAATTCGTTGTCCGGCCTGCAAGGACTATGACTGAAGGAGAATCCTTAAAATCATCTAGATCAACAGAAAATTCTTTTATAAGTTCAAGGTGTTTTTCTGTCTCTTCGTTTTTTATTTTCTGTTCGTTGAGCTGTTTTATTTCCTCATCAAGGGATATAATTTTTTTTTCAATTGTTACGAAGACCTGTTCAATATCAGAGGATATCTCCGTAGGGGATCGGTTTTTTACTTCTTTTGTCTCTGGTATCTCTGGATGGAGCATCGCTTTGATGCCTTTTGGTGAGTGTTTTGTTTTTACGAGGATATCGATTAATTTTGTCAACCGTAGCTCGTATCCCCCATAGATGCTTGTTTCAGAGGGTACATCGACTTTCTCTGTCATCTGGGTTGTTTCCGTATCTTCTTTTTCGATGTTTATGATTTGAACAAGGCCACGTTCATGGAGATTTTTTATGACGTCCTCTAGATAACTCTGGTGAAGTAAGATGGTTACTTTTTTCATCTTAGCCGGGAAAAGTATTCTTATTCCTCCTTTTGAACTTCAGTGATAATGAGTTTCACCGCATCAGCTGTCTTTTTTTGCGCGTTTTTTTTCATCTGAGCTATCGAATCGGCCCCTTCTTTTTTTATAACTAGGATTTCCTTTTTTGCCTCTTCCTCTGCTTGCTCAGAGAGTTTTTTTACTTTTTTCTGCGTCTGATCAATGATTTTTTGTTTTTCCTTCTCTGCTGTTTTATATGCTTTTTCAAGGAGTTTTTCCGCATCTCTTTTTGCAGTTTCTATTGATTGTACGGCATTGGTTTCTGCTTGTTTTATGTCCTTTATAGCTGTCATGTCGTTATACCGGTATTCACCTTTCCTTTATTAGTATTTGGATAACAGTTACGCATGGTTTTTCCTCTGGAAATCGTCTTCTTTTTTTTAAGACAAAATTTTTTTTGCAAGACTGTTTTTTTTCAGTTGCTTTTCAGACTCTGTTGGTTTCTTCGGTGAATTATTACTAAATACCTAGAAAACCGATCTTGGTTCCATTGGTGGATTTAACAAATATCAACAGCAAAAGGGGTGTTTTCAAGGATTATAGGAGTTAAACCACCAAAAAAATGTTTTTACAAAAAAAATTCTATCAGACGAAAGCAAACGAAGTGAGCAGTGACTGCTGGCGTGGGTACGTATTTCGACTAACTCATTGATACCGGAAATTTCTAATAGTCTAAAAGATTACATCCGCTGAAAAAAACAGTGAAGGGTACTGTATGGCGAAGAACCTCTCCAAGTCATTTAAGAAAGCATTGTGGGTGTACCATTGCAATTCCGGTTCCTGTAACGGATGCGACATTGAAATCATCGCAGCCCTCTGTCCTCGGTATGATGTCGAACGGTTTGGTATTAAACTTGTTGGGACACCTCGACATGCGGATGTCCTTCTGATCACTGGTCCAGTCACCAGACAGCTTGTTGACAAAGTAAAACGGGTCTATGAGCAGATGCCTGACCCAAAAGCAGTCATCTGCGTCGGTAATTGCGGTAACACCGGGGATGTGTTCTATGAATCCTATAATCTTGTAGGTCCTATTGATCAAGTCATTCCTGTTGATGTCTACGTGATTGGCTGTCCGCCACGACCAGAAAACATCATCAACGGCGTTACAAAGGCATGGATGAAGCTTGAGACGCTGGAGGCGAAAAAATGATCAGGGATACACAGCTAACACCTGAAGAAATTGTCCAATCATTTCAAACGACATTTCCACAGAATATCACGAATCCTCGAATCGAACGACATACCGCTGGCGTAAAAAAAATAGAATTCGTCCACATCTGGATGCGTGTTACTCGAACCGTTTTCAAAGAAGTCGTAAAACACCTCTTTTCGTTCGACGAACATCCCCATTTTGTGGTTACATCTGGTTATGACACGGCTGATACTATCGATCTGGTCTATCATTTCTCCCTTTATCATGGATTCCCTCACAAGGAGCTATCTCTCAACTTCACAGTTTCGATACCAAAATCAGACCCGACCATTGACACCATCACCGATCTTTTCCCCGGTTCGCTTATTTCCGAACAAGAAAAACAAGAGATGCTTGGGGTGAAAGTAAAAAATATTCCTCTCGACAAACGCGTTTTCATCAGTGAGGACTTCCCAAAGGATGTGTACCCCTGGCGCCGAGATGAAACCGGTCCTGAAAAATACGTTAAAAATCTTCATAAGGAGGAACAATGAGCCCGACAACAAAAACAACGTTTCAACTTCCTATTGGTCCTATCCATCCCGCATTAAAAGAACCAGTCGCATTCGAGTTTGAAATCGATGGTGAACAGATTATCGATGTCAATGTGACTCTTGGTCAAGTCCACAGGGCGATTGAATGGGCAGCAAGAAAACGCAACCCCATCCAGGTGTTATATCTCGCTGAACGTATCTGTGGTATCTGTTCCTACTGCCATCCCATGGCATTTGCCTTAGCAGTGGAACGACTCGCTGATGTCGAAGTCTCCGATCATGCAAATTATCTACGGGTGATCCATGGGGAGCTGGAAAGAATCTGTTCTCATAGCCTATGGGCCGGTGTTGCTGCCCATGAGATCGGGTTTGATTCTGTCCTGTTTTTAACATGGGAGATACGAGAAAAAATACTGGATCTAACAGAATACCTCACCGGAAACCGAGTCACGAAAGGAATCACCATGATTGGTGGAGTACGACGTGATATCACACCAGAGATGTACCCAACGATCAAGGAATCCATGGACTATCTGAAAAACCAGTTTGGGAAACTCAAGAAAGTCTTCTTAGAAGATAAAACCTTTAAAATGCGCAGTCAGGGTTGCGGGATTCTCACAAAAGAGGATGCGTTACGACTTGCCGCTGTCGGACCAACCGCTCGAGCATCAGGTGTGAAAATAGACACTCGCCTCGATCAGAGTTATTTTGCATACGGTGACCTTGATTTTGATTACATCACCCCTGATGTGCTCACTGGAGAAGTAAATGGTGATGTCTACGACAGGATCATCGTCCGTCTCTTGGAGATTCAACAATCAATCTCCTTGATAGAACAATGTCTTGAACACATGCCAGATGGACCGATTGTCTCAGAACCAAAGATAGCAAAACTGCTTGCGAAGTTAAAGAAAGCAGAAGGGGAAGGCATCGGTCGAATGGAAGCACCTCGTGGTGAAGTGTTTCATTATGTGAAGATGACGGCCAATGAAAACATTTACTCCTGGAAGGTCCGTGCACCGACCTACGCAAATATCATGCCCTGGGTCCCGATGTTGAAAGGCGGGCAGATCGCCGATATCCCGATTGTTGCTGCTTCGACAGACCCCTGTATGTCCTGCACAAACAGAGTCCTTGTCGTTGACAATAAAAAGACGTATACCCTTGACAAGGAGGATCTGCATCAACGCAGCATCCAGAAAACCCGGAGGTTGACTCCATGAGATTTACCATGCTTCCCCAGGTTGTGGCTCAACTGTTCAAAAAACCATTTACCAACAAGTTCCCGGCGAAATACGCTCCCGCCTCAACGACGAAGTTCATCGAACAGGTCAAAGCCGGTACTGCCAAGATCCATCCCCCCGTCGAGACACCACCCCAGTTCAGAGGGAAGATCCGTTATGACAAGGAGAAATGCATTGGATGTAAATTATGCTTACAAGTCTGTCCCTCAGAGGCCATTGAGTTCAAACCAGAAGAGAAAAAGATACGTATCCTTCTTGCACGCTGCACGTTTTGCTCTCAATGCAATGATATCTGCCCGGTTTCTTGTCTGAGCATGAGTGATGAGTTCCTTCTTGCGGATACTGACAAATACTCAAAGGATTTGATTGTCGAATAAGCAACACAACTCCCTTATGAAAATTTTTAGCTTTCAAAACATAATTCGAAACAAGGAAAAAAACACATTACATTCGTTCCAAAGTCAGAAGAAAAACGGTTCGACACGAGGGAGCCTGTGCAGAAACTAAACAATCAAGGTATTAATGGAAAACAAAGCATAAAAATTGGGAACCATATTATCTATATCACCGGCTGGCTACAGTTAGCGATTTTTTTCTTCATTATCGTTGCTGGAGCGGTTTTTTTCCTTTCCATCTACAATCTTTTAACCCCTGAGCAACAAAAATGGTACGCTGCTCTCTCGTTAGCATATTTCATCCCTCCTGCGGGTAAAGAGACCGTGATATTTGTCGGATTAACACAGAACCTCCCCGTGCTGTACTGGTGCGCAACCCTCTGGGTTTTTGACGTTCTAGTCTGCCTTGCTATTATGACGAACTGGTGGTTTTTAGAACTATTCATTAAACATATCCCTCCCTTCCCCTTTATCGGCCTCCGTCGTGAAAAACCACATGTCTACAAGACAACTGTTTCCCTCAAACTCTGGTATGAGAAGCTCCACCTGAAAACACGAAAAATTGAAAAAAGGAATTACGGGAAGTTACTTGTCTTTGTTTTAGCGTTATTCATGTTTGTGCCATTTCAAGGGACTGGTGCGATGTCCACAACTGTAATTGGCACTATCTTAGGGCTTCACAAACGTATAACTTTACTTATTGTCGTATTAGGATCGTTTCTTTCCATCATTGCCCTTGCTTTGATTTCCATTGGAATCATCCAACTATAAATAACCTGTTAAAAACAAAGCGTCGGTTTTTTCTTTCCTGTATTCCATAGGATACCCTCCAGTCTGAGAAATGGTATAAAAAAAAATAAAAAAGGA
>CAZLDE010000023.1:0-13925 GCA_964558215.1 uncultured Thermoplasmatales archaeon | reverse complement strand
CTGCATGGATTTTTCGGTTTATTAAAAGAAGAAACAGCTAGCTAAACAAATACTTTGAAGCAAACAAATCCCGAGATGAATGAGAAAAGTATCTCCTCGTCTATATTTGGTTCATCATCCATCGGTTCGAGTGGTCCTATGAATTCGTCCTGGCCGATGAAATCCTATAATGCGCAGCGCATTGGTCGAACTACCTATAGTACTGCTAATAATCCGGGACTTGAAAAATGGCGTTTTCAAACCTGGATAAGTGGTGTTGATTCTGGTGGAATTGTCACCGATGATAATACTATAATCTTTGGAAGTAAAGACTATCGAGTATATGCACTTTTTCCAAATGGTACGTTGATATGGAAATACAATACTGGTGGTCGGATATTTTCTGATCCCGCGATCGCTGCTGATGGCACTATCTATATCACCTCATGCGATCATTTTGTCTATGCCTTATATGCCAATGGAAACCTGAAATGGAAATTCAATACAGGTGAAATCATCTCAGCCTCACCAGTCATCGCACCCAACGGGACCATTTATGTCGGGCATTCCCAAGGTCGTGTTTTTGCGTTAAATCCTAATGGAACAGAACAGTGGCATTACGACCTTCCCAATGACATCTATGGTTCTGCTGCACTTGGGTTTGATGGAACCATTTACATTGGATGTTGGGATAATAATTTCTATGCACTCAACCCTAATGGAACATTTGAATGGTCGTTCCACACTGGAAATCATGTCAAAGGAGTCCCCTCGGTTGCACCTGATGGCACCATTTATTTCGGTTCTTGGGATGGATACCTCTACGCCTTGTACTCAAATGGGACGATGCGATGGCGCTGTAGTGTCGGCTCCGGGACGGAAACCACTCCGGCGATTGCAGCAGATGGGACCATCTATGTTGGTGGTGATGAGTTGTATGCGGTGTATCCGAATGGGACGATGCGTTGGGCATTTTATCTTGGATCTTATGACCGGCATATCTTCACCTCCTGCCCCGCGGTCGCTGCGGAGGGCACGATTTATGTCGGGGTGGACATCGGTGACGTGGATGGTGGGGAGATTCTTGCAGTGAATCCGAATGGGACAGAACGATGGCGGAAAGTGATATCTGATGAGTGGGTGGATTCCTCCCCAGCGATCGCTGCGGACGGGACCGTCTATATCGGTTCAACCGGACTTTATTATGGTAATGGTCTTCATGCGTTTGGTGCAATCGAATCCAATGAACCACCAAATCCTCCAGTCATCGATGGAGCTACCAAGGGTGATTCTGGTACTGAATACGTATATAAGATTTCAAGTATTGACCCGGATAATAATCCGGTTCAATTTTATGTTGACTGGGGTGATGGGACTACAAACGATTGGTCATATGAGCAAGCATCAGGTCAGCATATTTGGTTATATCACACGTGGAAAAACGACGGAATATATATGATTAAAGCCAAAGCACGAGATTCAATTGGTGCGGAGAGCAATTGGACGACCATAGAGGTTACCATGCCGTTTTCCTATGAACCACAGTTCCCATTCATCCAGTGGTTGTTGACACGGTTCCCGAATGCATTTCCATTCCTCCGCTCTCTTTTTTGGTACTAAAACCATTTTTTTTCCACGATTCAAGTAATCGTACAATCCCTCCTTTCCAGAAAACGGTAAAAAATATATAGGATAACTGGTATCCGGGGTGCAAGAAGGTATATCGTTATGGCAGTTAAAGTCGATAAAGAGAAATGCACTGGTTGTGGAGCCTGCGCGACAGCATGTCCAGTCGAGGCAATCAAAGTCGATGGGAAAGCAGCGGTCAATGAGGACACCTGTATTGATTGTGGTGTCTGCGTTGATGAATGCCCAGAGAAAGCACTGAGTCTCTGATGGATTCAATAATTTTATTTTTTTCCTTCTTTTTTCCTTTCTAGTCGTTGCTTAATTTTTTCACTATTCAGTTCGCGGATTGCATCAGTTGCTATCCATCGTGCAGACCTTGAGTCTATGCTTTGTATTTTTTCCGCGGTCTTCAACGCCTTCTTGTTCAATGGAGCATTTCTTTTACCGATGTTTCGTAATGCCCAGTTCACCGCTTTTTTAACATAGTTCCGTTCATCAACTGCATGAGTGATGAGCAGAGGCAGGAACTCTTCGAACACCTGGTCAGATGCGTTCTTGTCATGGACTGAAAGTCCCGCGATGAGACAGAACGCAGCGCGTTTGACAAACTCTTTTTCCGCTCCTGCCCACTGAAACACCTTTTCAAAGGCGTACGGCGTCTGGTCGAAAAGACTGGTGCAGGCTTGATCGCAGACATCCCATGAGTCAAAATCCCCTGCCCAGGCATCCATCTGCTTCGTTGTTACTTTCGCAGGGTCGTCGATGAAGCAGGCGAGCAGTCGCGCGTCATGGATCCCGGAGTCCCACAACCTCAAGGCAAGCTGGTGATTTCTGCCTATTTGCTTGGCAAGTGGTCGTAGCTCGTAGATAGAGATCCCCAGGTTGTTGTATGGGTTGATCCCATAGCGTGCCATCCCTTTGAGGTTCTCCGGGTTTGCCAGCAAGTGTAGCTTCTGGATGATCTCATCATAGTCCATGGGTGTTCACGAAACGATGCTATCGGCTGTTATTTCAATATTTTTCCGGTCTCCAGATACCACAGGTACAGGTCAAGCTCTGCAAGGCTCAGGTTCGTCTGGGCTGCAAGCTTTCGCAGGATTCCTTCGATTTCCCTGTATCTCTTTGCAGTCAGCGTCTTTGGTTTTTTGATGAGATGGTACCGTTCGAGGATGTCAAGGATATGAAAATCAATGATCGCATAGTCGTCAAAACCGATGTTTCGCAGGAAATGACTTGCTTCTTTGTATCCAAGGCCCGGGATGGTGTTGACCAGCCATGCCCGTCGTTCGTCATGGTCAAGTTCCTGGATGACGCGGGGGAGATGGTTTTTATGGACGACCGATGCGGTGATGTACCTTGCCCTGGTGTTGGGGAATCGATAGCCCTGTGCCCTGAGTTTTTTAGCAAGGTTTTCTTTCGTATCAATGCAAAAACAAGGATGAAGGGCGGCATGCAGGGGAATCGTGCGCTCTGAGTTGAAGTTGGCGGTTAGGATGCAGAAGCTGAGTTCTTTGAAAAGTTCCTCAGCAGAGCCTGTATCGATGGCTTTGAATTCCTGGATTCTTTGTCGTATTGTTTTTCGTATGCTGCTGTGCTGGAGTTGTTGTATGCTTACAACCAGTTCGTTCATTTAGGTCTCCTGCGAAAAGAATTGAAGAGAAAAAAACATGGTAGAGATGTAATGCAAACAGGGTCCTTAGGTTGGTGAGGAGAGGAGGAAAGGATGGGATGCAAAAAATTTTTACCCCCTGTTTGTTCTTACATCTCCACGCGTGTTAACGTGAGTTGTTTGGTCCCCTTTTGTTTTATCTCCAATATACCCCTATTAACAATTGTTAATACACCTGCCGTATATAAAACTTTCGCTCCTATATTCTCCTGGGAAAAACCAAAACAGATTTCACAAAAACACCCTTCTTTTCAAAATAAAAAAACACTAATTATAAGAACACACAACAGATTGTACCCCCTCGATGAAACGCACTCCCTGTGAATACGTCATGTGGAACGGTCTCCCCGTTATCCGCAAAGAAATCGCAGAACGCATGATCACCGACTTTGGATTGAACCAAAAAGAGGCAGCAGAGAAACTCGGCATCACACCAGCAGCAGTCTGCCAATACCTCGGCCACAAACGAGGCCACATCGCCATCAACGACCCAGATATCATCAAAGAAATCACAATTTCAGCAGAACGGCTGATTAACAAGACCGATACATCGGTCATCGAGGAAACCTGCCGCATCTGCAGACTGCTCACAGCAAAAGGCATCTTCGCTACCGCATGCAACTCCTGCCCGCCTGACGACAAATAAACCTTACGGGGAAAAAAACAAGGTAAACAGCGACATCATCACCGGGATCGTCACCAATGAGAAGATAAAACTCCCAAGCAGAAATTGGTTAACAATCGATTCATTCCCACCCACTCGTTTTGTGAAAATCGGCAGAGCGGTCACCGGCGGCACCGCACTTTGCAACATCAACAGCAACGCGATCGTATACGACGGCCTGATGATCAACAACACCCCCAGAAACACCAAGGGGAACATGATGTTTTTCATAATCACAAATTTCGCAATCTCCCCGCTATAGATCTTCCCCTTCTGTTGAAACGTCAACGAAAGACTCCCACCAATCACCAACATCAACAAGGGGACCGTCATCGCACCAAGCATCGACAGAATCGAAATAACCTCAGCAGGGATGTATGTTTCCACGTCAGCTAACCGGATACTAAGAGCAACCAGGGTTGCCACGAACACGACATTAAAGATGCGTTTCAGATTGAGCTTCCGCTCGTTTTTCCCAAAGAAGAAAGGATAGATGTTGAAGAGAAACGCTGGATAAAAAATCATAAAAAGGAATAAGGAGACAAGATACGGGGAAGACGCACCAAACATCCCTGTGAGAATCGCAAGAGGAAAAAACAAACCGTTATGTAAGAACAGGCTCATCGCAAACTCACGCCGAGTCCCCTTCTGTGAAAAAAACATAAAGACCCCTGTGAGAACCGCCGCAATAACCGTAAACACCATCCACCACAACGGCAGCACCCACCAGTCCGGCGCCTCCTGTGGAGAAAAACTTGACACGATGTTGACAAACACCAGACAGGGTAACGCAAGGTCCAGCGCAAGACTGGAGAGCGCACCGAGTGCCTCCTTAGCAACCACCTTTCGCTGCACAATAAGAAAACCAAACACACCGATCCCAAGAAGTACAATTACCGATTGAAACGTGATAGCGAACAGGTCCATACGAAACTCAAAACCTAATAAACAACGATTCCTTAAAGACATTACGATACAGAAAATCCTATTGATTTGATGTCTGAAAAGCTAGATTTATAAACACCATACCTTATTTCGACATATACAGAGAGTAAGGGGGTTGAGAGACGATGAAATCAACATCAATACTTGAGCTGATGACCGCGGATCATGCAAAAATCCTAAAACTCATCCATGACGTCGAAAAAAGCATAGGCATTGAGCTTGTCTCCCTGATGAAGGTGTTTGATACCTTCGAATGGGAACTGGAGAAACATATTTTTACAGAAGAAAAAGCCATCTTCACCTCATACAGTCCCAATAACATCGTTGAAGGCTATAAAATGGTCCCAGAACTCGTCCAACAGCACAACGATATTCTCAACAGGGTACGGGTGATGCGCAAGGACCTGATGTGGAACAAACCAGTAAAATTCCATGAGTTCAAGGAACTCATTATGGCGCATAAGACATTCGAAGAAGTCTCGCTGTACCCGAAACTTGACCAGGAACTAACCACCCAACAAAAGCAAGACATCATCAACAAAATCCGAGAGATCGTCTCCTAAGAAATCCGTCAACCAAAGGAAAACGGTTCGAAACGCTCCGCTTTCGCCTTACAGATAGGACAGATTGGTGGTGGCAGCTCACGAGCGCACAGATACCCACAGACGGTGCATCTCCAGACAGGAACGGTTTTCATTTTTTTCTCTGATGTTTGTTGCATTTTCGTTCCCTCCTTCTCTTCACTTCCTTTTTTTTCGGCCATCGCAAGTGCCGCATCAGTGATTTCTGATGGTCTCCGCTCTGGTATCGGTCCCATCAGTGAAGGATCCTTTTTGACCTTTTCACTGACAAACAAGCCACAGTAGCACATGCCGAACTCATCGACATCAGCATCCCGATACTCACAGGGGCAGATAATATCGACATCGTAACTCTTCTTCCCACTTGCGACACGACATGGACAAGACCCATACCCATACCGGGTGGTGTTGGTCATAAGCCCATCGAGGAGGTCATCAAGAAGCTGCTGGTCCGGGCAGAGATAATACCCATTCTCTTCAGCGTTTTTTTTCATTGTTTCAAGGGTCCTCTGTTTTGATGTCATCAGCTAAGCCTCTCCTTTATTTCATTATCCTTGAACCCACAGATGACATGTTTCCCTTGGTCAATGACAATCGTCGGATACGTACGATGCGGGTTGTACTTTTTTACTTCTTCGGTTGCCTCTGTGTAATCATCACCTGTCAGAGTATCCACATCAACATATTCATACTCGACATTAAGATCTTTCAGAAGTGCCTTTGTTTTTTTGCACCATCCGCAGGTGCTCAACGTATAGATTTTCACATGATGGTTCTTCTTCTTCCCAGGAACAGTTACACATTTCATTGATTTTATATTCCCTTGGGCTCTAAAAACTTTATGTTTCTGAGAAAAAATTAGGTTTAAATATGATGAACCCATGTGATATCTGAGGTTAGAGAATGACAGTCGATTATTACCAATGTCAAACCTGCAAGAAAAAAGCCATCGTGCATGAAAAGAAAGAAACACCGAACTGCTGTGGGCAACCGATGAAAAAAATATCGGTGGATATCTGCCTGCAACCAGACCATGCTGAGCATTCTCGACCGATGAGAGCTGATGAACCGTGTGATGATTTCCGCGGTGGAAGCTAAAAGAAAGGGGAGATGAAACATAATGGCAAAATGTGTAGTATGCAGCTGTGAACTGGAAGATGAGAAAATAAAACATGTTCATATCAAAGGAAAACCCAAAAAAATCTGCGAGGAGTGCATCACAGCTATCAAAGGATTCGCCTGATTAATTATTTTTTTGTAGTTGAAGATACACGGTTCTGTTCCGTGGGCCGTCCCCTTCATAGAAAAAGATATGCTGCCAGGTCCCAAGGACAAGAGAACTGTTCTGTATAAGTACTGTTACCGATGAGCCAAGGAGACTTGCTTTGATATGGGCATCACTATTCCCCTCTGCATGATGATACGAACCGTTCTCTGGTACAAGTCTTTTGAGTGTTTCGATGATGTCTTGTTGAACGCTGGGGTCTGCTCCTTCGTTGATGGTAACTCCTGCTGTGGTATGCGGCACATACACGGTCACAAAACCATCTCTGACGTTCTCTTCTCGTACAAATGACTCGATTTGATCAGTGATATCGATCATCTGGTTCCTCTTGCTAGATTGGATATGAAGCTGCTTCATCACATAAACCATCTATTCTTTCTATTTAAATCGTGATGCTACAAAAACCTTTTTGTACCATCGCAAGGTACTCCTGGCCCTGACGACCATGAAACTCACACCCAATGCCATCCTCTTTGACATGGACGGCGTCCTTGTCGATTCACTTGATTCCTGGTGGACGGCGCTCAACAGCGCCCTGAAACGGTTCAAACATCAAGAGATTACGCGTGACGAGTTTATGAAAACCTACTGGGGCCATGACCTGAAAGCCAACCTGAAACGATTACAACTAAACCCGGAGGTTGCACAATTCTGCAATATCACCTATGGGAACCACTTGGATTATATCCGCATCTATCCGGACACCAAACCCACCCTGCAAAGACTTTCACCCTACAAGAAAGCGATCATAACAAATACACCAACAGATTGTGCCAGGCAGATCTTGAAAAAATTTAATATCGAACCGTATTTCCAAGAGATAATCACTAGTGATGATGTCAAAAAGGCAAAACCTGACCCTGAGATCGTCTATAAAGCCTGTGAACGGCTAAGTGTCGATCCAAAGACCGTCATCTTGGTAGGTGACACACAAAGTGATGTCAAGGCTGGACAGGCAGCTGGATGCATTGTCATTGGATTGAATACTCCAGCGGACATCTTAATTCAGAAGTTATCAGAATTACCTGAACTGCTCCAATAAATCAATCGTTTTTTTTCATTTTTTATCGTAATAATTAAAAATAACATAGGAGATGTACCCAGAGTTGATAGTATGGAGGAAGAAATACAAATCATCGAATATAAGCAAGTTGACCTTTCAAATGCGGTACTGATTGAAGCGTTCCCGACGGTGGGGCTGGTCAGCTCGATTGCTGGGCATTTTCTTATCGACCAATTTCGACTTGAGGAGATAGGGGCTATCAGTTCACGGTATTTCATGCCTGCGGCCGTCATCCATAAGGGAGTGCCGTCGCCCCCAGTGAGGATTTATGCTGGGAAGAAAGTCTGTGGCCCAGATGGGTCCTGTGATCAGATTGTTGTCATCATCTCTGAATTCATGCCCTCTGTTGACATCATCAAACCCTTAGCAGATGTGATTCTTGGATGGGCAAAGAAAAAGAAGTGCAAATATATCGTGACCCTTGAGGGGACCCATGGTCTGGATCCAAAAAAACCAAAGACACACGGGGTCGCAACCACACAGAAAATGAGAGACATCCTCAAACAGTACGGCATTGGGGAGACACAAGAAGGAATGATCACAGGTATCACTGGGGTGTTACTGTATGAGGGAGTACGATTGAATCATGACGTGCTCTGTCTTCTTGCGGAAGCCCATACGTCATATCCGGATTCCCGGGCGGCAGCCCTCCTTGTCGAGGCACTTGATAAAATGCTACCTGAAATAAAGATCAACACCGAGCCGTTGTATAAAGAGGCAGATGACATAGAAAAGAAGATCCGGGCATTCATTAAACAAGCCCAGCCGACTGCTCCAACACCTACGCAGCCACCTCACATGTACGGCTAGGGTTGTTTGCTTGGATACCTGTTGAGAAACATGAATTTCTGGAGGGGGAACCGTTCTGGTCGTTGTTTCTCCGCTACGATTTGCTTCTCAGAAAGTACGGGGTTGATGATCTTTGAATGTTTTCCGAAAATGACTAGGGTGATGACCTCGATATCATCCGGGACCCCAAGGATTTCCCTGGTTTTTTCTGGGTTGTACCCTGCAATTGGATGTGCTACGAAACCAAGTTCGGTCGCCCGTAAGATGAGAAACGCGGTCGCCATTCCCGTGTCAAACTGATGATAGACCCGATTGCCGATGACACAGTCAAAGTCTTTCTTGCTGAGAACTGCGATGATCATCGAAGCGCTCTTCGCCCAGGCGTTACCTTTTGGGAACACCTCATGCATTTTCTGTAGCATTTCTTTATCATAAACAAAGACAAATCTCCATGATTGATTGTTATTACATGATGCAGAGAGCTGGGCGCAACCTGCAAGATCAGTAACTAAATCCTCTGTGATTTCCACCGGGTCTAGGGATCGGTACGCACGTCTGTTTTGAATCGCTTCTTTAACATCCATCTTCTCTACCTGATTTTTCTAGAAAACTGATACCTCTACCTACTCATTAATATTTTCATTTCATTATTCTCAATGAAAGAAAACTATAAGATAGTGTGAGACTATCCCTGTCTCATGGCAATTGGATTTGCGTTGTTAAGCATAAGCCCACTTCATGAAAAAACAGTCTATGAGAAACTCACGCACATCTCTGAGATTGTTGAAGTCCATCCCTTGTTTGGGGAATTCGATATTCTCGTGAAAATCGAAGCAACAGACATCGATTCCATCGGAAGCATCGTGATTAACAAGATCCGAGCAATCCAGGGTGTGATGGATTCCAAGACGCTGATTGGGACGAAGAGTTTATCAGGATAGACTCATCTGGTTCTTTCGTTGTACAAAACAACGGAAGTGATACCCGTTCTTTTTCCTTTTTTTTCGCTTTTTTTGATTTTTATAGGGATACCTTTATGTATGGGAATTGTTAATGTCTGCGTAAGGGGTATTTCCTTGGATAAACATATCGTATCGCTCATGATTGTCGGTATCATCCTTCTGACACCACTTTCAATAGCGCATCCTATGATACAGGTTGCTGATGATGATTCATTTGGGCCATCGCCAAAGGCCACCATCTATGTCGATGATAGCAACACTCAAGGACCCTGGAATGGTTCTAGTGATTACCCCTATCAATCTATCAGTGATGGCCTCCTACATGCGGTTGACGGTGACACAGTGTACGTATTCAACGGAGTATATCTTGAAAATATCATTGTAAATAAGTCGATTTATATCCGGGGGCAGGAGCCGGAGAACACGATCATCGATGGACAGAATAATGGTTCTGTGATTACCATCACTCACGACGATGTCTACATCAGACGATTTACAATACGTAACTCAGGAGGGTACCACGGGGACGCGGGCATCGCTGTTCACGCAGATTCCAGCACCATCAGCGAATGTACCGTCTATCGAACACGCGCTGGGGTCTTCGTCCAGAACCACAGTTCGGCTAGTATTCTCTCAAGTCGTTTCCACACCAACGGGTTTGGTGTTTCATCATCCTTCTCTGACTTTATCGCCATTGATTCTTGCATCTTCTATCATAATGGCATCGGAGCGTATCTCTTCGAAACACACTGTATCACGGTACAGAACTCGTATGCAGATACCAACGGGATTGGTTTTCTCTGCGAGCGGTCTACCAACATCGATATATCAAAATCAGCTGCCCGTGATAACAATGACAACGAAGGCGGGATGTTTTTTGTGGATTGTGCGTATGTCAACATCATCAATTGTTACATTGTCCATAACGGCGTAGGGATTAATCTAGTGAACTCTTCATCCTGTTACCTGGAGCGGTGTCATTTCTCCCTTAACACCCATTTTTCCTGCAAATTCAAACAAGCACTCTCCGGGATTATTCTGACCCGCTGTGTCTTTACAGAAAACCTCCGGTATGGCTTGTACTCGGAGAATAGCGCATTTTCCATCTCCTGGAGCAATCTTGTGAGGAACGAAAACTTTGGTTTATATGCGGAAAACTCTGTCATCGACGCTCGGTATAACTGGTGGGGATCTAAGAATGGACCAGCATACACCGGTCTTGCCAGGGCAGACCGGGGCACCTGGAATCCTCGTGAGATCACTTATGCGCCCTGGCTGACGTTCTCAATGCCAGACATCGAACCAGACTGGAATCTTGAAAAGACCTTTGAGAAACCATCCTACTCCAACCCCTGGCCCGAACAGATTTCCTTTTCTGATTCTGACACTGATGGTGACGGGGCACCTGACTGCTGGGAAGTCAAATGGGGATACAACCCCGATGTCTGGGATGACCATCAGCATTTAGATTCCGACAACGATGCTTTAAACAACATTGAGGAATGCTACATGGACGACTACGGATCAAATCCTTTTTACAGGGACGTATTCCTTGAGTTTGACTGGACGAAATCAATCAACAACGATGCCACCAATAAGCCCCCTGAGCAGGAAGTCAGCCAGATGGTTGACGCGTTTGCCAGACACAACATCACCTTACATGTGGACAGTGGTTCACTTGGGGGCGGCGAAGAGATCCTTGCTCGCTCGTTTGTCTCCTATGCAGATATCATTGACTTGTATTGGGATTATTTCCTTCATAATGATCTGAACAACCCGCGGACACGCATCTTCCATTATGGAATCATCTGCGATTATACTGAGGGTCCGGGGTTCGCGGTCATTGGATGGGATCATCTGAATTCCTTTATCGCTGGAGCACAATCACTCACAGAGAATTTCCCACGATACAGCCGAGGATGGCTTACGATGGCTGGTTCTATGCACGAGGTGGGACACACCTTTGGGTTGATTGTGACCAAATACAACGGTATCGACAATCATAACACTATCAAACTTTATTATAAGGAGTTCTGGGAGTATCGACAGTATAAGAGCCTGTTGAACTATTTCTATACGTATCTTGTGATGGACTTTTCCGATGGCTCCCATGGACGTGGTGATTACGACGACTGGGGGAACCTTGATTTCTCGTTTTTTAAAAACACCAGTTTCAACTACTTTCTCTGATCAGTCTTCCTTCCACTTTGTCAATAACACTCCTGCGATGAAGAACACTGCAGCAAAGATAAGGACGATACCAGCGTTGAGTAATGCCTCTGTCTGGTTCATGTAAATCATCGCGTTGCGCAACGCCTCGTTGACGTAGAACAGGGGGAGTGCATGGGCGATAACCTGGATGATTGCAGGCATCGCATCCACAGCAAAGAAAGTACCTGCCAGGAACATCATCGGGAAACTGATCGCACCAGCAGCCATATCCGCTGTCTCTTCTTCTTTGACGAACCGGCCGATGATCATCCCGATACCTGAGAACAGAAAACTCGTAGAGACGATGATGAGGATGGTAAGTGGGTTGATGTTGACCTTGATGCCAAAGGCAAGGACTCCTACCCCGATAGCCACCGATGTTGAGATGAACGCCAAAAACAGCATGAACAACATCTTGGCAAGAATCCATTCCGACCGAGTGATTGGCGTTGTCAGTAATTTCCGTAAAATACCGTCTTTCCTGAACTTTGTGTTCCGTTCAATGCTGCCGTAGATGCTCTGCTGCATGATGGTAAAGCCAATCATCCCAGGGATGAAAAAATCGATGAACCCGAAATCCTCTGTGACTGTGCTTTCCTCCTGGATTCCCACGACGGTCCTCCCCTGGGAAATCTGCATGTTCAACCCTTGCAGTACGCTTGAGATGACACTCCGAAGCACCTGGTTGGTCTGTTGCTCAGTCGGGTCGAAATAATACGTAAGGTTCACGGTGATAGAAGGATCAACATATGAACTCATGATATTGCTTTTATAGCCTTGTGGGATGACAATGAGGTTTTTGACATTATTGTCTTTGATATAGTCTGTGATTTCCTCATCTGTGGTTACGTTCTTTATATTCAGTATCCCTGTTTTATTCAGCACATCGACAAACCCATGGGACATATCGGTGTCATCAAGATCCTGCACATACAGGGTGTATTTTCCATCACCCATGCCTGAGAAGATAGCACCGAACAGAAGAATCAGCATCACTGGGAAGAGCAGCGACCAAAATACCGTACCTCTACTTCGTGCCCAGCTGCGGACACTATACGCAAAATCAAGCCCAACGATTTTCAGGTTCATGTTTCAGCCTCCTCTGTCAATCGTGCTCCAGTCAACCGGAGGAACACTTCCTCGAGATTAGATCCTCTGATGTCCACCCCATCATACTCTATGCATTCGTGTCGGAGCTCTGAGAGGACCTCAAGGACGTTTTCCTTATAATCGATTTTCACGGTGATGTCTCCGTTGCCACTGGAATGCACCTCAAATCCCCTTCCCTCCAGGTGTTGTTTTGCCTCGTCTGACCGGCAGTTCTTGATGTAGAGTGTCGTTTTCTCACCATACTTATTGATTAATTCTTGCAAAGAGCCTTCGGCGATGATCTTTCCTTTATGGATGATTGCGATATGATCAGCAAGATGCTCGGCTTCCTCCATGTAATGCGTGGTGAGGAAGACGGTTTTGCCTTTGTTCCGTAGGTTTGCAATCACCTGCCAGACCTCTCGACGTGCTTTCGGATCCAGGCCGGTTGTCGGCTCATCAAGGAAGACGATCTCCGGGTCATTTACTAAGGAGAGTGCGACACCGACGCGTTGTTTCAGCCCGCCAGACAGGTTCCGGTACAGTTTCTTCTCATGGGACCGTAGGTCCATTGCCTCGATGATTTCGTCGATGTCCGCTCGTTTTTTATAGAGTTTTGAGAAATACATTAGTGTCTCACGGACGGTGAAGCGTTCAAAGGAATGGAACTCCTGGGGAAGGATGCTGATGCGTTCTTTGACCTGGTTGAACCCGTTCTTTGTATCCACGCCAAGGAGTTTAATGGTTCCTGTGGTCGGGGTACGGATCGATTCTATCATCTCGACGGTGGTTGTTTTTCCTGCCCCGTTCGGTCCTAGGAATGCGAAGATTTCTCCTTTTTTGACGGAAAAGGAGATGTCGTTGACTGCGATGAGGTCACCATAGACTTTTTTGAGATGGGACACTTCGATGGCGACGGTATCGGTCTGCTCTATCGCAGGTATCGTGACACGACCTTGTAAATTGCATGATGAGCAGGTGACAATCTTGGTCTCCCCCGGGTTTCCCATGAAGGATGCAATCTCACCGCACTTCGGACATTTGAAACGCTGCTCGACC